>JBFYRD010000197.1:0-3747 GCA_041302405.1 Sulfuricurvum sp. | reverse complement strand
CCAATCCATTTTTTTGAGAACATTTTTCGTCTAAAAGAGGTTTTAATCCCTGCGGAGTTTCTACCATCCATGACCACAAATCGCAACTTTTTACTAAAGATTCAAAATTTTTGTAGCCATTTGCTTCCAAAAATTTTTGATTTACCATAATTGCTTCATAGCGATGATCAAACAAAACGGCCATAGAAGTATCATAGTCAATCAGCTGTTTCATACTCTCTAAAATAGCTTTCTTCATACTGCTGACATCGTATCCGATAAAAACCAACTCTTCAATATTGTCCCGACTATCCAGCACCGCATAGATCGAAGCATCCACCGTTATCATTTTCTTATTCGGACCAGAAATCTCAATAATTCCGCGATAAATCTCACCGGCTTGTAAACGGGCCCGAACCACTGTTCTCAAATAGATCCAAAAACGACGTTCAACAAACCGAAGCCAATAATGTCCTATCATCTCATTAGGTGAGAGCCCAATCAAGGAACTCAAAAGTGTGTTTACCTCACTAATCATCCCATTATGAGCGATTCGGATCAATAACGCTGTTTTCGATATTGACTCAAACATCAAATTAATTTGTGTATACGCTTTTTGGGCTTTTTTAGCTTCAAAAGATTGTGACATCAAACGATGGACTACTTTTTGAACCGCGCTTGGAAGCAAAGGTTTCAACAAATATTTATCCACGCCAACGTCAATCGCCTGTAAAAATAGATCACTTCCGTGAGCACTTGAAATAACGACCGATTTGATCGCAGGATTTTCTAATTTGCTTTGACTGATCGCTTCAAAAATTTCTAATTTCATCTGCTTTGGATGGAGAATCAAAAGATCGATATCATCGAAAGAAGCAGGGATCTCATCAGAAATACTCACTTCAGCATCCAATTCATCCAATACTTTTAAAAATGGATCTTGCTCCGAAATGTTCTTATCCCCGATAAACCAATCAGTGACATAAACAATTTTAATCGTTTCAATCATAGTTCAACATTGCTTTTTTCAAATAATACCCTCTTTTTATTCATCTAAGTGTAATCTTTCTTCGATACAATCTCGTTACTAAATATTACTCAGGAATCTTATCATGAAAAAATTCTTTTTTATCCTTTTGACTGCTGCCTTATTAGGCGCAGATGACATTTATGAGGGAGATCTTACCGCAACCGAAGCCCATGAAATGCAAAAAAAAGGTGAAGCGATTATTGTCGATGTCCGTACTACCCTCGAATTTATCTATACGGGTCACGGAGAGGGGTTTATCAATATCCCTGCATATGAATGGACCTATATCCCTAAATCAGTAGAAGAGCGGGTTAAAAGTGCCGAGTTTGAACTCAAAAATGATAAACTAAAAGGGCATGTTGAGATTCAAAAGCTTTATGACGCTAAAGAGGTATTTAACAAAAACTTCATCAGTGATGTTATGAAGGCGATGAAACTTCGCAATACCGATTCAGTTATTCTCGTCTGCCGAAGCGGACCCCGTTCGAAAGCCGCTGCCAACGTCCTAGCCAAAGAGGGGATAAAAGCGTATAACCTCGATAACGGATTTATGTTCGGATGGAAAGAGGCAAAAATGCCATGGGACGGGTTTTAAAACCCGATCCCTTAACGGCGTATTACGTCACTCTCTTTTACCCACAGCTCTTGATCTGCCCTCTGCCACACACGATTCACAAAATATCCGGTAATTTTAATCCACCCGTTACTCACCGTACCCGAAGTAAATGACCTACGTTCTTCCCATGTATCAACGACCGATCCTCCCGGAGTGTTGTATACAGGAGCATTCGTTGCCATACGATACGCGGATGGGGCTGATTTTTTAGCTGAAGAGGTGTTTGATGCAGTAGTGAGGGCTTTGGTCTCCGGTGCTTTTAATACCTTTGACGTTTTCTCAGGAACCGCTACACTTTGAGCGTTGATTTTAGTCGTTTTCGGCGGTACTAATTTCGCAGATTTTGCTTTCATTTTTTCCATCTGCGCTTCGCTTTCAGCGAGTCTTTCCTGAAGAGCGCGGTTCAACTTTTCGGTAGCATCAGAGGCTTTATACACCACTTTTTCCTGCACTACCGGACGATCTTTATAAACGATTTTTTCCACAATTTTTTCTTGGATAACAGGGCGATCTTTGTAGACTATTTTCTCCACAATCTTCTCTTTTACAATCGTATTGGAAGGATTATTTTTTAAATTGGTCAGTTTTGCTTGCGTATTAGCCAATTCACGTTGCAAAGCGGCAATTTTTTCGGTAGATTCAACGACTTTTGTCACCACTTTTTC
This sequence comes from Sulfuricurvum sp., assembly GCA_041302405.1. Taxonomy (GTDB): domain Bacteria; phylum Campylobacterota; class Campylobacteria; order Campylobacterales; family Sulfurimonadaceae; genus Sulfuricurvum. The sequence goes on along the minus strand of JBFYRD010000197.1, from coordinate 1,457 downwards.
CTGAACTGCCGGACGATCTTTATAGACAATTTTTTCAACAATTTTTTCTTGGGTAATGACTTTTGAACCTTTTTTGAGGGTTGCTATCGTTGCTTGTGCTGCTGATAATTCGCGCTGCAATGCCACCAATTTTTCAGTAGGTTCGACAATCTTCGTCACTATTTTCTCTTGTACGGCGGGAGTTGCTTGGGTATTTTGTAACTTTAAAATGTAAGCATTGGCACGTGTGAGTTCATTTTGTAACGCTTTTATTTTACCGCTTTGATCTGAGGTTACTAACGTTTTAGGAGCTTCAGGTATTTTTGACTCAGGTATTTTTGTATTTTTATACTTATCAACCTGGCCTCTTGCAACGGCGAGTTCTTGTTCTAAACGAATCCGTTCTTTTGATGTTTTAGCAACTATATTTTCCAGCCGTTCTACTTCAAATTTTGTTTTTTCCAATGAAGCAGTTAAACTTTGTCGCTCAATTTTGCTTACTTTTGCACTATTGGTTTGCGCCAATAGCCGTTCATTCTCCTCAGATGCTTCACGATAACTTTTATCACGAGCTCTCAAAGTTTTTTCCAAACTCTGAATCACCCCTTTTTTTTGAGTGATCTCCCGTTCTATTTCCGTGGTGTGTTTTTTAAGTCTGCTCAACTCTTTGCCGGTAAGTTCTAGTTGGGCTTCGAGATGAGCAATCCGTTTTTGATACCCGCTTATTTTTGACGCTACATCGACTGAAGAGAGGTTTTTTTGCTCTCGAGCACACTCTTCGTATTTTTGTCGGAGGTTAGCAACCTCTTTAATGATGGCTTGAGGATCACCACTGTTGCCATAAAGATAGAGCGCACACAATGTACTCAGAACAATTCCTCTCATAGCAACCCTTTTTTTATTAACTTTACGCCCATCTCTAGATGATGAGTATATGGGAACTGATCAAAAGCTCCCATCGCACGAATGGTGTGGGTTTGAGTCAGTATCTCCAAATCACGCAATAAAGTCTCCGGATTGCATGAAATATAAAGAATATGATCAAAACGGGATGCAAAAGCACACGGTTCCTCTCCCAAACCGGCACGCGGTGGATCGACGAAGAGGGTTTTTAGATGATAGTCTGCCACACTAAGCCCCTCAAGGCGCCGAAATTCACGTATACCATCGAGCGCTTGGGTAAATTCTTCAGCGCTTAAACGGACAAATTCGATATTCTCAATAGCGTTTAACGTCATGTTTTGTTTTGCCGCATGGATAGAGGCTTTGGATATCTCAGTCGCTAATACCCTATCAAACATCGTTGCAAAAGGGATCGTAAAATTCCCGGCACCGCAATAGAGTTCGAGCAAATCACCACCGATCCCTTCCAGTTGCGAAAGCGACCATTCAATCATCTGTTCATTCACTCTCGGATTGGGTTGAGTGAAACTGTTTTCAATATGGACATAACGGTATTCACGTTCGTTAATGGACAA
>JBFYRD010000196.1:0-2608 GCA_041302405.1 Sulfuricurvum sp. | reverse complement strand
CGCAGAGCGTTGGTCACGGTGAGTGAGCGCTGAGTATCGAGATCGACAATACGCGTTTCTATGATTTTCGAGAATAAAACAGCAAGATTCCACGCAATGGTGGATTTACCGACGCCCCCTTTTTGATGTGAGAGAGTAAGGATCATTTATATGCCTTAGATATTTTTTTAATATCTAAAGTATATATTTTTATCCCTTAAATAAAACATCGCGAGCTTTTAATGTGTTTTTAATTATTAAAAAGTGGAATTATTTAATTATCCTTTCTTTATAATTCGAATTTAGAATTACTATAATAGTGAAGTAAATGGATAAATTGGCCTTAAAATTATTAGCAGAACGGTTACTTGAAAAACACCACGGGAAGAGGACCTTTCATTTCGAATACGAGGGGGAGAAGGTTTGGGTCAAAACTCCCGAACCCGGTGAAGCAAACGTATGGCATTTCTTCCTAAGGGTGTTTTCAAAAATTTTGAACAATAATTTTTTAAAACCTACCGTAGTTACTGATCCTAAAAGCTCGCTTGCTTATGAGGCGGACAAACTCGCTTTCTTGGATGCGCAGGGGGTAAATGTCCCAAAAGTTTTGCTCCGGCATGAAAACTATCTCGTACTCCAAGACTGTGGAGAACCGCTAAGTTCACTCCTCAATCAAGATGAAATCAGTATTGAAGAAAAAATCGTGATCTGCCAAAAGCTCTCTGAGGGACTCGCTCAACTGCACAATAAAGAGCTCTATCACTCACGCCCTGCCCTTCGTGACATCACCTATAAAGAGGATAAAATCTATTTTATGGATTTCGAAGAGAATCTTGAAAATACTCTGAGCACTGAAGAAGCGATCACCCGGGATGGATTTATCTTTGTCCACGCCCTCTTTCGAAAACTCCATTCTAGCGAGTTGATCAGCATTGCGCTGGAGAGCTATCATCGTGCTCTTCGTCCCGACTTATGGGATCAACTGGTGAGTGAGGGGAGACGGTACCATATGACCTATTTTCTGATCCGTTTACTAAAACGCTATTTAGGAAAAGACGGTATCGCTATTTACAAAACTCTCCGCTATTTGCACTCTTTTTAACGCTGTCACGCTAAAGGGGATCTCACGGTATTTTCGGGATTAGGGTAAATTCGCCCAAGAGAGCTCCCGATCCGTTCAAAAGAAGCAGCTTATTTCCATCGTTTCGGTAATGTTTTGTTTCCAACAACGATTGGCGAAACTGATCAGCTTTTTTCATCTTCACCTCCTCACACATCATCATCGTTGACATCATTTTATCCGATATCATAAGGGTGTCTCCGCTCGTCGTGTAAGAAGATCCATAGCGATTGCATCCGTCGCTTCCGCTCACTCTGCGCTCATCAAAATGAATTGTGGCATTCGATGTAGTCGATTTCCAATCACCAATCAAAGGCTTATGGGCGCTTGTCTGCATCGTTGAGCACCCGCTGATCAGCAGCATCGCGGCAAAAAAGGTAACAATTCGTTTGAGCATCAAAACTCCTCGTGAGATTTTAGATACAAATGATAGCTAATTTTGGAACTCTGATGAAATGAAAAAAAGTGTTAAGGATTAGTGCGCTATGATGCATATATGCAAGGAGCGTACTTCATGGATAATCAACTCTTAACCGTATTTGTAGGTGTAATCGCATTGTGCAGTGTGTTTATCACCGCCGTTATCGTTATCATCGGACTGCACGCGATGAAAACGATGAGGCAGCTCCATGAGTTTACCGCCCATGTCCAAAATGAGCTGAGCTTTCTCTCCACGAAAGCGGCGCTTACGCTGCATGAAGTAAACGAGCTGATTGGACAGGTTAAAGAAGAGACACGATCGTTGAGCGACAAATCGAAACTCTCACTGCATGAATTGCACAATTTGATCTCGTTTCTCCATGACGAGACCAAATCTCTGACGCTCAAAGCTTCCAATGGCATCGCAAAAGTAACGTTAGGCTCGCTCGCCATCGGAGCTATATCTCAAATTCTTAAGAAAAAAAAGGAGTAATCAATGAATCAAAATAACACACTCAGCCTTATCCTCGGTGCCGCAATCGGTGCAACTGCGGGATATCTTTTGTTTAAACATCAAGACGAGATCGTCGATAAGATCCATGAACTGGAAGGAAATCTCAATATCGATCATCGCGCTCTGATCAATAAAGCCAAAAGCAAACTTGACGATTTGACCCAAAGTGTTCAATCTACAATCGAACGTTACACTCACGGAAGTGAGCCAAAAACGACGGATGAAATCACTGCTATTATGACAGAGCTCTCTAAACTGCGCGAAGAAGTTAAGGCGCTGCAAGCTAATTAACTGATGTTACGCACTAACGTCTGCTTCTTTGAAGCAGACAAATTTCTATCTTAATGATACCATTCTATGTGACTTTCGAAGCATTCGGAGTGTCGTTAGGGCAAATGCCACAATAGCCGGACCGAAAATAAATCCCCAAAATCCAAACGTTGCCAAACCTCCCACGATTGAAAAGAAAATCAAAAATTCATTCATCCTGCTTTTTCCATCGCTCAGCGTGCGGTTCACAAAGTTTAAAATCACCAGTTTGACAATATTATCGATAAAAAAGGCCATCATTGCCC
>JBFYRD010000194.1:0-3467 GCA_041302405.1 Sulfuricurvum sp. | reverse complement strand
GTGTCTTATCCCTGAAATTCCGATCGATATTCATGAATATACCGACTGCTACCGTTCTCAAATCGAAAAAGGGAGGGACTATTTTATCGCTGTTGTCTCAGAAGCACTAGAGAGTAATGAGGTATCCCAATGGTTTGAAAAAGAGTTAGGGTTTGAATCACGAGTCACCGTCTTAGGACATATTCAACGAGGTGGGAATCCGAGTGTTTACGATAGACTCATGGCCTATAAATTTGTTACTTATGCAATCGATGCACTCATAGAGGGGAAAAATCATTCCATCATCTGCTACAACAAAAGTCATTTTAACTTTAAAACCATTGATGAAGTCGCCCTCCACCCCTACCGATTGGATGAAGAATTACTCACCCTTGCGCGTGAGCAATTTCTTCCATCGCACTGTCAAATGTAGGGTAGAGAAAGGTAAATCCTCTCTCTTGCAAAATACGAGGATAGACCTCTTTGGATTCGAGCATCACAATAGAGCCTTCACCAAAAGCAAGTTTGACAACCCATGCAGGAAGGTCAAAAAAAGCAGGACGGTGGAGAATTCTTGCCATCGCTTTCGCTTGTTCAAGGTTGGTAATCGGCTCAGGCGAGGTGAAATTTACCGCTTCCTGGATTTCGTGATGATCGATCAAAAATGCGCAGGCACGAACCAAATCGTCCAAATGAATCCATGAAATCATCTGAAAACCATCCCCCATTTTCCCTCCGAGACCTAGTTTAAAGGGGGGAAGCATTTGACTCATTGCCCCTCCACCCTTACCATAGACAACGCCAAAACGCATTGTGCATACACGGGTAAAATCAGATTGTGCACGAAATGCAGCATGCTCCCAATCCTGAACCAATTCAGCTAAAAAATCATTTCCAAAGTAGCGGGAAAATTCATCATGTTGATGATATGCATCATAAAGACCCACCGCAGAAGCATTTAAAAAAATAGAGGGGGGGGTATCACAAAGAGAGAGTGCATCCACAATCTTATCCGTAGTTTCCAAGCGACTTTGTCGTAAAAGAGCTTTATACTTTTTACTCCATCTGCCCATTATATTAGCTCCAGCGAGGTTAATCACAACATCAACACCATTGAGCCTTTGAGCTACCGATTCGACAGGGAAAGTTGAGCGAATACTCAGAGAAACTACTTCATCACCGCGTTCTTGGAAAAAACGTTCTAACGCACTCCCTACAAAACCACTTATTCCGCATATTGCTATTTTCATGCTTATCCCTTTAATTCGGGTTTATTGTAGCTAAATGGGAGCACACAGAGGATTTAAAGATAGAACTGAGTTGAGAGCTTAAACTAACTCTTATTCAAGATTATAGAAAAGGAAAAAAAGAAGAGGAAAACACCCATTAAAGGGTGTTTAAAGCATTATCCGCAAGAAGGGACATTGCCTGAATCTGAGCCGTACTCTTTAGCGAAATCTCCAATATCTTGAAGCTTGTCTTTCATTGAAGGGTTTGTCAAAACTGGGACTGCAGTTGGGAAACGTTGTCCGTATTCTTTGATGAATCCAGCAGCATCGTTAGCGAAAAGTTCTTCCCATTCAGCAACAGTATGCTCAGCGGCAAACTTAGTTCCATTCATGTTGAATTTTGCTTTCAACGTTTTAAGATAGATTTTTTGACCTGCTTTAGCATCAGCAAACGCAGACGTACTCATCAAACTTGCAGCTACAACTGCCGCAAGAAAAAATGATGTTGTTTTTGTCATTTTGTTCTCCTTCGAAATTTATTGATTTTAAAACACTTTCAACATTTAGAAAAAAATAGTGAGGGTGTCTTGATACCCTATAATGATATCCGATAAAGGATAAATGAAGCTTTAATGAAATGTTAATGTGATGCTTTTTCAGCTAGTTTTATCAAAAACGTATCAAAAAAGCACACTTTACGCTTCATCTTCTTCCGAAACAACTTCCTCTTTTGGCTGACTCGCACGAACTTCCAAACGGATTTTATCCTGACGAATTTTTCGGTACGCTTTGTACTGTGCTTTGGTGAGTTCTTCACCGATCACTCCTACTTCCGCACCGATCTCTTCAGGAGACAGCCCCGCTTCGTTCATCATCACCATTCGGAACTCTTTTTTCGTCAAATGACGTTTAAGAGAGGCGTACAATTCACGCTCATCATCACTGATCTCTACCGCACCGCACTCGTACAGACGTGCCAACACTTCGCGGATTGTTTTAGTAGGGTTGTAACGCAACCATAATGAGTTCTCTAACATTAAAATACCTTTGTAATAATCTGTGTCAAATCTTTTGTATCGACAATAATATTCGCCTCTTTTTTGAGGATCTCTTTGGCGCAAAAAGCGACGCGCGTTCCGGCATGGGCAAACATCGATCGATCGTTGGCACCATCACCGACAACCATCGTCTCCTCTTCGCTAATGCCGAAAAGTCCTTGAAGACGTTGCAACATATCCCCTTTGGAATAATCAAACATCATATCGCCACCGACTAAACCCGTGAGTTTTCCATCTTTTGAATGCAAAACGTTCGAGAAATCGGCATCGTATCCGAGGATATCTTTCGCATACGACGTTGCCGTTCTAAAGCCGCCGCTAAAACAGACCACCTTGATACCGCGCTTTTTCAGTGCCGCAATTGTCTCTACTGCACCGTTCATATAGGGAAGATTTTGGCAAATTTCTTCGACCAAACTAAATTCCAGACCTTTTAAAAGAGTGACACGTTGCTGCAAACTTTCAAAAAAATCGAGTTCTCCGTTCATCGCCCGCTCAGTGATCGCACTCACTTGCTCACCGATTCCAAGAGCTTCCGCAAAGAAATCAATGGTTTCGCCATCCATCAATGTTGAATCAAAATCAAATACTGCTAATTTAATCAAAAGAGCCTATCCTGTTTGTTATAATGACGCAATTATATCCAAGGGTAGCTTTTGTTCGAATCATTTATACACAAACTCCGTCACGAGACCTATATCACCCTTGAGACGACACCATCACGCTCAGCTCAGTTCGCTCCGACGATTGAAAAAATAGCCGCCTTGGGTCTTGATAAACTCGTCGACGGATTCAGCACCACCGATAACCCCCTCGCGAAACTCAAATACAACGCCCTCTTTGCCGCGATGAAACTCCAAGATCGTTTTGGCCTCCCGACACTCGCAACAATGAGTATGCGCGACCGCAACCGTATCGCCCTTCAATCCGATCTCCTCGGAGCGAATGAATCCAACGTCCGCGCCATCCTCGCCCTCACAGGCGACAGCGCCCACTACTCTGATCAGCCACACGCCAAAGGGGTATTCGAAGGGAACAGCAAACTCCTCATCGACATCATCACGACACTCAATAGTGGAACTGACTTGGCAGAGCAAAAACTCCTCGCCCCTGTTCAAGAAATTTACCCGTTCGCTGTTATCGACGCCTATGCCAAAAGTGCCGCAACATTACAAAAGAAAATGACCAAAAAAGTAGCCCA
>JBFYRD010000191.1:0-5180 GCA_041302405.1 Sulfuricurvum sp. | reverse complement strand
ATGTTCGCGTGTCGCGATCAACTCCTGCTCAAGATAAATAATACGCGTGTTGGTCGCTTCTACCGCATCGACAACAACATCACGGTTTCGTAAATCCTGCATTTCAAAAGAGATTAAGAACATTAAATAATTACCGCGATACCCCTCTAATGGAGAGAGTTTCAGGCGGATGATGTTCTCTCCTTCGGTACGTTCGGCTATCACAGGAAAAATAAGATTCGTCTCTTCTTTATTTGCTTTATAAACCAGCGAACGTATCTCCAAGCTAATCCCATCAGGTAACATTTTGAGGATATTGTTTTGAACCATTCCGCTGGGAAGTGTCAGTAAATCGTTGAGGTTTCCTTTGATGTAATGGATGTTAAAATCGTTGTCGATAACCACACATTTGTCTTCATAAAAATCAAACAGCGTTTGGCGTATTGAATCTTCAATTGTTCCAAGCGGACGTTTAGGTGCTATTAGGGTCGGTTTGAGATATTTTGGACGATTAATCATTTGGGGATAAAGCATTTTACGAGATTCTGCAGTAGTTCGTGCTTGAAAAATTTTGCTTTTTGAATCAATCGTTGCAAAATAATCGCTCGAAGCACTTACTGTTTCCGATTTGCCCAAAAACATCGTTGCATGGGATTTGAGCGCATAGGCAAAGGTGGTAAATATTCTCTTTTGGAGATCATTTTCAAAATAGATCAAAAGATTACGGCACGAGATGAGATCGAGATTGACGAACGGCGGGTCAATCATAATGTTATGGCGTGAAAAAATGACTCGCTCTTTGAGGAATGGTTTTACCTCAAACTCGTTCCCTTTTTGAGTAAAGTAACGTTTTAACCGTCCTTCGGAGAGGTTACCGACTAAAACTTCGGGATATAACCCCTCGCGCGCTTTTTTAATTGCCTCTTCATCGATATCGGTGGCAAAGATTTTGATATGTACTGAACTGTGAGTACCGATAATTTCATCGAGCAAAATAGCGATGGTATACGCCTCTTCCCCTGTAGCACATGCCGTGATCCAAACACGAAAGGTATCGCTAATCGGCTGAGTACGAATGTACTCTTTTATATGGATGCTTAAGGCTTCAAATGCTTCGTGATCTCTAAAAAATGCGGTAACCCCGATGAGCATATCGCGGTATAGAAGCTCAATCTCTTCAGGGTTCTCTTGGAGATATCGGGTATATTCTTCGAGTGTGGAGGATTTTATCGCCGCCATACGACGCTCTATGCGGCGGGTAATGGTACTTTTTTTATACTGGCTAAAATCAACACCGATACGCTCTTGCAAAATATCAAAAATGGTAAAGAGCTCATTTTCTTCCTCTTTTTCAACTCGCAAAGATTTCGGAAAACGCAGCAGATGGATAATCTCTTTCGCCATGTCCTCAGCGGAGAGGATGTAATCGACCCCTTTGGTTTGAATTGCCGACATCGGCATTCCATCGAATTTAGCCTCTTCCGGTTTCTGTGCGATAGTAATACCGCCCTCAGCGCGGATTGCACGGATTCCTTGTGAACCATCTGAACCTGTCCCTGAGAGGATAACACCGACAGCATGTTCCCCTTGTTCTTGTGCTAGAGAGATAAAAAATTTATCGATAGAGGGTTTCGGTCCGATACGATTTTCAGACGGTTTCTCCAAATGAAAAAGTCCGTTAGCGATAAATACATCACGATCAGGCGGGGTGATATAAATAGTATTCGCTTTAGGGAGGAGTCCGCTTTTGACTTCCATAACTTCAAACGGTGTTTCACGGGAGAGGAGTTCGAGCATCATACTTTTATGATTAGGACTGAGATGCTGCACGACGACGTACGCGATCTCCCCTTTTTCTGCAGGGACATTCGAAAGAAAAAGACGCAGAGCTTCTAACCCTCCTGCGCTGGAACCGAGTCCAACGATGATAAGTGGTTTTTTAGGTGTACTTTCTTTCGACATTTAATATTTTCCCATATGATGTGCTCTTGAAGAGGCAATTATAGCCATATAAATCTCTAATAGTGTTGGAAAATATTGATATTACTGGTTAAAATTTATTGTTTACATCGATAGAACACGATTTGCATTTTTATGTAATATTTATGTGATAAAAACATAAAGGAGCTGGGTATGGTTGAACAATACATTACATGGTTGAATGAACGGGGTTTTCATCCCGATGAGCTCGAATTTTGGGGATTCAACGGTAATACACCGCTGTTACTTGCCGCATTGGAAGGTAATGCCATGATGGTCTCTCGACTCATCGAAGCAGGGGCAGACTTGTACGCGATTAACAATGATTTTAACGGTGTCCTTTTCAATGCCTGTTATGCAGCCTCACCTGAAGTGATCCGCTTACTCGTCGAAGCGGGAGCCGATATCAATGATACAAATGAAGAGGGGACGACGGCACTTATGTACGCGGCATCGGCATCGCGTGTTGAGTGTGTCAAAATGCTTTTATCTCTCGGTGCGGATACTGCGCTTCATAATGAAGACGGTTTCAGTGCGATAGAACTCGCTACAAACCGCGATGTATTTAACCAACTGCGCAGTGCGTGAACAAACTCTCCTGAGCCGCGAGTGGGTTGCTGCTAAACAAACCTTTTTGGATTGGGATTCCCAACCATCATTATTTAAACACTACCCAAATTTTTGCTATCGTGTGAGACTCGGCGATTATCCGTCTCTCGCATGGCTGAGAGAAACGCGATGCATAACGGATGAGCATACCGTTGCACAAAAGCCCTATCGTCGGCTCAATATCCCATCAGCCGGGAACCTTCACCCTATCGAAATTTATCTACAAATACGTAATATCCCAGGATTACTGAGCGGGATTTATCATCTCGATGTGCTACGCGATGAATTGGTCATGATTCAAGAGATAGCAGGTGAGGGGATAGAACCTTACGTCGGGATGGAGAAACGCTTTAGCGGGGTTATCGTGATGATCGCACTGGTTCCGTTTCGATCCTCTTGGAAATACGGTTTACGTGCATGGCGGTACCTTTACCTCGATTTAGGGCATCAGATCAATGCATTATGTGCATCAATACGACATTTTGGGCTGAATTATACAAAATTGTCGGTAAGTGGAAATCTAAACACGATCATGGGATTAGGTGATGATGAGGTGATTGGAGCGGTATACGGTGTGGGAGAGGTCGGGGAGAGGAGTGTAAAAGCGATGAAAAATCCCCTCATGAGAGTGCAACCGACCGATTATTCAGAGATGTTAGAAGATTTAACAGAGAATTTACGGCAAAACACTATCTATACGGAGATACCGTCCACTATCATCTATGATAATTTTATAACCATCAATCATACCCGTCGCAGTGCACGTGAGTTTGCACCGAACATGATGAGCGATGAGGTGATTCGTGCACTTATGTCAATTTGTTCGCCTGATTCTTTAGAGATTACTACCTTTGTTTTTCAGGCACACTCTATGCATTCAGCCTTGTATCGTAACGGGAAATGTGCCGTGAGTGGAAATTTTAATTCTGAAATAGTCCATCTGCTTTTGGATCAGCGTTTTATTTCAGGATCAAATATGGTAGTATTAATTTTTGCAGAAAACTTTTGTGCGCAGTCCCATATTGAAGCTGGAATTTATGCGCAAGAACTGTATATGGCGTGTGAACATCACAATCTAGGATGCAGTGGAATCGGAGCTTTTTATGATGATGAAGCTCTCCGCTGGTCGACAAGAGCGCTGCTCTATGCGGTAGCAATAGGGGGAAAAGTATGATTATCGGAGTACCAAAAGAGATTAAAACGGATGAATTTCGTGTCGGTATGACTCCATCAGGGGTAATGGAGTTAATAAAAGCGGGTCATAGTGTCATCGTTGAACAGGGTGCTGGATTAGGGAGCGGTTTTGAGGATACGCACTATCTGGGTAGCGGTGCGGTTATCATAGAGAGTGCGGAGGATGTGTATCAGGGCTCTGATATGATCGTCAAGGTCAAAGAGCCGATAGCGGTGGAATACAACCTTTTAAAAGAGGGACAAATCCTTTTTACGTATCTACATCTCGCAGCCGATAAAAGACTTACCGAAGTATTGTGTGAGAAAAAAATTACGGCACTGGCATATGAGACTTTCCGACTCAATCGACGGTTACCGTTGTTAGAACCTATGAGCGAGATCGCAGGGCGGATGGCAACACTGTTCGGTGCGGTTCATTTGGGACGCTACAACGGCGGGAGCGGACGATTGCTCGGCGGTGCGGTTGGAGTAGAGAGAAACCGTGTTTTGGTGCTGGGAGCAGGGGTAGCCGGTAAATCAGCAGCCGATGCAGCGGCAGGTTTGGGTGCTGAGGTGGTGATGATGGATATCAACACTGAACGGCTCACCTATTTACGTGATGTGATGGCACCTAATGTAACGATGATCTATTCTACTCATGATGCGATATTAGAGCATATTAAAACGGCTGATTTAATTATTGGGACAGTCTTGCTCCCAGGGGCGAAAGCACCGAAACTCATTACTCGTGAGATGCTGAGCCTGATGAAAAAAGGGACAGTTTTAGTCGATGTCTCGATCGATCAGGGGGGATGTTTCGAGACCTCTCATGCAACAACCCATTCACATCCGACGTATGAGGTGGAGGGGATCGTCCACTATTGTGTCGCCAATATGCCGGGGATGTATCCGCGTACCTCGACAGTTGCTTTAACTAATGCGACACTACCTTATGCGATTAAAATTGCTTCAACACCCCTTCCTGCACTCTTAAAAGATGAGTTGTATGCGTGTGCGTTAAATACGTATGACGGTGATGTAACCAACGAGGCGGTTGCCGCCGCCCATGCAATGCCCTACAAAGGAATACTATGAGTGAAATAGACAAAGCTCAAGAGATATTAGGGATTTATCGTTTTTATAAAATGGACGGGAAACTATACCATTACGATGAGGATGACCGGCTCGATGAGCTGTTCGATGCAGTGGTACACGCAATAAACGATTGCGGTATCCTCAAACCGCTCCTGCCGCGTGAAGAGTTCGTGGTTCCGTGTCGAGGGATACTGAACCAAGAGGGCGGATGGTTACAGCGGTTTGAACATCAAGATACCCGGGCCTTTTTTCTGAGTGATATTTATGACTTTTTGAAACTCTTTACGGGACGAACGAAGTTACGGGTGAATTAAAGCTATTTAAAATATGATATACTTCGGATA
>JBFYRD010000188.1:0-2767 GCA_041302405.1 Sulfuricurvum sp. | reverse complement strand
GATCATGTTTGCTCGTAGTTATGATGAAGCGGCAGAACTTATCGGTAACCGTGGCGGAACAATTTTACCGATTTTAGCAGAACGTGCTAAGGGAGCTGAGATTGTATCAAAATACTCGGTTGCAATGTTTAACGGTTATGCTGACGTTGCTGAGCAAATTGCGGATCATCATAATGTGAGCTTAAGTTCATCAGCTGGAAGCGGCAGTAAAAACTTTATTGATATTTTACGAGTGATCTTTTACGGTATCATTCTCTTCGCGATCTTTAAATATGTTCGTGGAAAATTTTTTTCAAAAAAAGAGGAATCTGAGAATGTTTAAAAACCCCGGAACGAAGTGGCCTATCATTATTGCTCTTTCAATCATCGGAATTATCGGTGCATGCGTATGGACGATCAAGGTGGCTCTCAACAACCCGGTAGAAATGTCTAATTATGGGATGCAAAACTATCATCAATATGACAGTAACGTCAACCAAATTATTGCAGAAAAAATTGCGTTTGATCAAAATTATACGATCGAGTTTTTAACGCCTCAGATTACAGAGAAAGCTTCAATCCTTGAGTACAAAGTGAGTGATAAATCGGGTAACGCTGTGAATGATGCGAAACTTGAAGTGATACTTACACGTCCGGACATCAAAGAGTTTGATAAAAATCTCAGTAATCCTGTTGTTTTTGAAGGTAAATACACTTTTCCTTCTGTTGATCTTCCTAAAGCGGGTAGATGGGACATTATGGCAAAAATCTCTGTTGGAAATCTTCAACGCTATTACAATCTCAAAGTTGACACGCGCAAACCCGAAGTCTCCGAGTTCTAATACTCTTTTTCTCTTCTCCCCTTTAGGGGAAATATCCTACAATACTTTTTACAATAACATATTTTTTAGATTCAATCAATAATTCGTTATTATTTAAAAAACTATAGGGATTCTGGATGCGTAAAGAGTGTATCGTTTATCCTACGTCACGGTGTATACGTGAAGCCGTTGCAGAGTCCAGGGAAAGTTTTCTTCCTCAGATGATGAGTATGGGAGAGTTTCTCTCTCGTGCGTACGTCGCGGTGGGGAAAGTTGTTCCTGATGAGGATTTACGCCTTTTAGCGATGCACGAAGCTTCTGATTTTTCAGGGTTTAGGGCCCTCAATATCGAGCGAAACTTTTTCAGTTTTATCCAAAATTCGGAGTATCTGTTCCGATTTTTCGAAGAGCTTTCCAGTGAGCAGGTACGTGTTGAAACCCTCCAAGCGGTCGATGTGTACGGCGAGTATGAGGAGCATATCACGATTCTGGTGCGGCTGCGCGAAAGATACGGAGAGATTTGTGAGCGTGAGGGGTGGGCGGATAGGATTTTTAACTCCACACATAGTGTAATCCAACACGATTTTTTGCGTAACTTTGAGGTGATCAGAATCGTCGTTGAGGGGTATTTGAGCCGTTATGAGATCGCCCTATTACGAGAATGCGCAAAGTATTTAGAGATAGTGTTGCACTATAACACGACCGCCTATAACCGAAAAATGACGGCACGGTTGGAGGAGATGGGGTTTGAGCTGAATGAGGATCGTGAGTATCAGTTGTCACTCAGTGAGATACGGATTATCTCGGATGAGCCGCTACCGATCAATCGTTTTGTGACATGCGAAGTGTTTCATAGTCGACTTTCTCAGATCGGATTTATAAAAGCCTCAGTTGAAGCGTTTGTGCAAGAGGGGATTGCACCGGAAAAAATCGCGGTAGTGTTGCCTGATGAAGATGCGGCGCAGATGCTCCAAGAGTTCGACAGCGAGGGGAACTTCAACTTTGCGATGGGCTCTCCGTTTTCCAACACTGCGCTGTATCGCCAGATCGAGAGTATTACCCTCTTTTTAGATGAGATGAATGTCCTCAATCGCGAACGGATTCGCACGATCAAAAGCACGACGGTAGAGTGGTTTAAAGCACGTTACCCGCAAAAGTTTCAATTGAGTGATCTCGAAGAGATGATCGCGATGTTCGACGATGCCGATGAAGGCTCACAGAGCGTCATACGCGATGAAATCCAACACATTAGCCATCTCTCCCATGCGCTGGAGCAGATGGAGTTTAGAGCAGTATTGCGAATCTTTATGAATCGGCTTCGTCAGCGGAGCATCGATGATGTTCGAGGTGGTAAAGTTACGGTGATGGGGCTGTTGGAGACACGGGGTGTGGCGTTTGAGGGGGTAGTGATCGTCGATTTCAATGAGGGGTATGTTCCGCACAAGAGCGAAAAAGATCTCTTTTTAAATACCAAAACCCGTGAGTACGCAGGATTGCCGAGTGCCCATGATCGCGAATCACTCCAAAAGCACTACTACGCCATGCTCTGTAACCGCGCCAAAAAAGTGGCCATCGGGTGTGTCCAAAATGCCGAATCGGTGCCGTCACGGTTTTTGCTCCAGCTGGGGATCAAAAGTATCCCTGCCGCGTACCATTATGAAGAGGTATTATTTCCGACCGCTCACTTTAATGAGCGAACTATCGGAGTATACGAGAGTGAATACGATTTTACAGCCCATCCCCTCTCTGCGAGCGGGATCAAAACGTTTTTGAGCTGTAAACGCTCTTTTTATTATCGCTATATCGCTCACATCCGTGAACATGAACTGCCGCGTGATTTATCGCAGGAGCGTGATATCGGGAATGAACTTCACAGTGTATTGGACAAGCTCTACTCAGAGCATGATCGCTATTTGGAGCCCTCTGCGATCAAAGAGGCACTAGGGAGATTATGGGAAGAGAAACAG
>JBFYRD010000185.1:0-2555 GCA_041302405.1 Sulfuricurvum sp. | reverse complement strand
CAACACTCAAATCAATTTTTGAACGATACGTTGCCGCTAAAGACAACTCTTTACTTGGCTTATACATCAGTGCCAAATTGTAACCGTAATCAATCGAATCACCTGTCATATTTTGAGAATAAATTCCCGTTCTAGAAGCTTTCACAACACCACTTGTATGTATAATCCGAAATCCTGCACCGAAACTGACCGTATCACTGATCGGTACCGCAAACGATGGATTCACTTCCACAGTTTCAAGAGTAAACTCTTCAGCACTGTACACTGCAGGAGCACTCTCCCATCGTTTGGATAATCCGGCCGGAACGACAACACTTAACCCTACACGTGCACCGTTGTCCCCCAATTTTTTAGAAGCAAAATGGAGCGTCGGAACCAAGAAGGATTCACTTTTCGAATCAATATTCGTTGTTCCACTTGTAGACGCATAATTGATTTTTGTAAGCCCGATATAGGTCATATCCGCTTCAAACAAATTCGCATCTTCGTTATACACCATCGCCGCAGGGTTATAATACGCCGCATCCGCACCATGTGCATTCGCCACATACGCAGCACTGAGGGCAGTAGCATTGATCGAACTCTCAGGAATCTTATATCCCCCCGCCACCCCTACGGCTGCTGCAGCCGACAGTAATACTATGTATCGCATCATCTCTCCTGTAGTGAATAAAGTAGCTCGATCTCCTGCGCCCAGATCGTCTCATCGATCGTTTCAAGTACCAGCGGAATATCATCCATTCTCGGATCATTCATGATAAATCCGAACGTATCGAGGCCGATTTTCCCCTTTCCGAGTGAATCATGTCTATCGACGTGGCTCCCCAAATCGGGTTTAGAATCGTTGATATGCATCCCTTTGAGGTATTTAAATCCCACTATTGTATCAAACTCCGCCCACGTTGCATCATACGCCTCACGGGTTCGAATGTCATACCCTGCCGTAAACATATGACATGTATCGATGCAGACACCGACGCGCGATTTATCCTCTATACGCTCGATAATGGCTGCTAGATGTTCAAATCTCCACCCTAAATTCGACCCTTGACCTGCCGTGTTTTCAATCACTAAAGTGACACCATTTGTAACATTTAGTGTTTCATTCATACTCGAAGCGATACGATCAATGCACTCTTCTTCGCTGATTTGTTTCAAATGGCTCCCCGGATGGAAGTTCAAACGATCCAATCCCAACTGGCTACAGCGATTCACCTCATCGATAAACGCTTCGAGTGACTTTTGCCGTTTATCCTCTTCAGGATGACCTAGATTAATCAAATACGAATCATGAGGGAGGATGTGTTTCGGGAGAATGCCGCTTTTAGCGAGATTGGCTTGAAAAAGGGCTATCGTATCCTCATCGAGAGGCTTTGCCGCCCACTGTTTTTGGTTTTTGGTAAAAAGAGCGAATGCTTTTGCCCCGATTTTCATCGCGTTTAGGGGAGCGTTAAAAACACCGCCCGAAGCGGAAACGTGTGCTCCGACGAATTTAGACATATTAATTTCCTTGTGTATTTTTAATTATTTGAACTGTTTCCATTTTGGAAATAGTTGATGCAACTATTGGGAAATTCCGAACAGTTCGATTTATATCTTCATTTATCTTGCCATTTGAAAATTTCCAAAATCCGAATCATCTGTGCATCTTTGATTTCATAAACGATGGTATATCCATTGAGAATAAGATCACGCACTTTCTCATCACTCGCGTATAACGATACTCGTCCCATCATTGGCTGAGTTTTTAAAAGCTCAAATTTTGTATCTATATCGTGTTGAAAATCGATTGCGGCAGAACGTTTGTCATCTGCAATAAAACGGAGAATACTTTGAAGTTGAATAGTGAATTTCCGGTTACGAATAATTTGAATTACACGGTTTTCCAAAAGGCTTCCATATCACTTTTGTATTCCTCTTCAGAAAGAGTATCATCGGACTTTCGCGCGCTTTCTACTCGTGCACGCGCTTCATCCATCGATGATACGATAAACGAAGGTTTTTTTTCTAAATGAGCAACTGCTTTTTCGAGGAACTGCACGATGGACTCTGATGAATGGTGAAAGAAATTTTCAACCGCAGGATTGTTAATTTGCACACTTAACATTGATCCCTCCTTCTGTCATAATTCTCAATATTATATCATAAACGTCGAATCCTCTCCGCCGCCTCTTCGAGTACACTCAGCGGTTTAGAATAGCAAAAGCGAACCATATTTTTCCCCGCATCGTCGTGATAGAATGCCCTTCCGGGAACCGATGCAACCCCTGTTTTCTCTAAAATCGCCATCGCTTTGTCAAAATCATCTTTACCACTCACACTGCTCACGTCTGTCATCACATAGTACGCTCCATTAGGGATACTCGGAGTCAGCCCCACATCGCGGAGTGCCTCGCAAAAGAGGTCTCGTTTGTGTTCGTGGATACGGGCAAGGTAGGTGTAATACTCGTTCCCAAGTTCTTCTAACCCGACCGCCGCTCCTATCTGTAACGGTGCGGGGGCGCAAACATAAATGAGATCGTTGAGCTGTGCCATCGCTTCTATAACACTCACGG
>JBFYRD010000184.1:0-5390 GCA_041302405.1 Sulfuricurvum sp. | reverse complement strand
TCCTCTGATGGCATTAGGTATCTGTGCTCAAAACGGTGCAGCTCAGATTACAATCCATTTACGAGAAGATCGCCGCCATATCCATGATGAAGATGTTCGTCGTATTTTAGAAAGTTCATCTTTACCGGTGAATTTAGAGTGTTCAATAAATCCTGAAATCATAGATATCGTTTGTCGCTTACGCCCCCACCGTGCGACATTGGTTCCTGAAAAGCGCGAAGAGGTTACGACTGAGGGCGGGTTAGATGTGAAAGGTCAATTTGATATCATATTAAATGCTATTAAAAAGCTTTCCGATGCAGAGATCGAAGTTTCTCTCTTTATCGATCCGACGAGTGAAGCGGTAGACCTCTCCTGTAAACTCGGAGCACAGTGGGTTGAACTCCATACCGGAACCTATGCAAACGTCTACGCCATGCGCCACTCTGCCCTTCCCCATTCACATCACGCTATAGAGTCTCTTAAGATAAGTCGCAAAGAGCTTGACAGTCGTTTAAACCAAGCCTATGAAGAGATTGTCGATGCGGCCAACAAAGCTCGAATGGCTGGATTGAAAGTCGCCGCAGGTCATGGTTTAAATTATCAGAATGTTACATCCATTGTAGAAATCGATACTATAGAAGAACTCAATATCGGCCAAAGTATCATTGCACGTTCAGTATTTACAGGATTAGCCACGGCCGTGTCGGATATGAAAGCATTATGTCAGCGTTAAAAACCATCGCAATCAGTGTAGGCGATTTAAATGGTGTAGGATTTGAAATTATTCTCAAAGCCCACGACAAAATTAAACAGCTCTGTAATCCGCTCTATTGTATTAACTACACAATGGCGCATCAAGCTTCTGGTTTATTACACAAACAAATTCCTAATGATTTTCACATGTTTAAAGTCTCCGGTGAATTTATGATCGAACCGGGTACCGTTTCGGCGAGCAGTGGCAGATACAGCTACGATTCATTCATTGCTGCGGTAAAACTTGCTCAATCTAAGGCCGTTGACGCGATAGTTACCCTTCCAATCCACAAAGAAGCTTGGATGATGGCAGGGATTGATTATGTCGGTCATACGGATGCACTTCGTGATCTTTTAAACTCTGATGCTATTATGATGCTCGGATGTGAGAAGCTGTATGTTGCGCTCTATACTGAGCATATACCGCTGCACGAAGTTCCATCCCACATCAATAGTGATGACATTTATGATTTTCTCATCCGCTTTCATAAAAGCTTTAACCGTTCGCCTATCGCGGTACTGGGGCTTAATCCTCATGCCGGAGATCATGGAGTACTAGGGAATGAAGAGCGTGCAATCGAAGAAGCGATCACTCGAACTAATGAGCATATCGGTGAAAATATTTATGAAGGACCGATTGTCCCCGATATCGCGTTTACCCCACGAAGCCGCGAGCATTATAAAACCATTGTTGCGATGTACCACGACCAAGGGCTAGCACCGCTTAAAGCACTCTATTTTGATGAGGGAATCAATGTCTCTTTAGGCTTGCCTATCATTCGTACATCAGTAGACCATGGTACTGCATTTGACATTGCCTATCAAAACAAAGCATTAATATTAAGTTATATTAATGCTATCAAAAGTGCTATTGAACTCAATGCAAATAATGTGAACCATGTCTAAGAAAAAAGATAGTATGGAGGTTTTCAAAACAGTCTTTCATCCTCATTTAGACTCAGCAACGTTTCGTATTACCTTTATCAAAGCAGCATGGAAAGCCTATACAGCTCAGGAAACATCCCACATATCCCAAAACCATTTTCACCTTTTAATTGGAAAACTGTATGATTCACTTTTCTTAAATATAAAATCTGACAGCGATAAGCTATTGAGTGATATACGTGATCTTTTCCGTCATTCAGAAGCACTCGAGCATTTTTTAACCGATACATTTTACATTGTCCTCAACTACTATATTAAATCGTTTTACGGGACCTTGGGTGGATGGGATAAAATCATCCCTTTTGCTACGGCCATCGAGCGATTTATAATTTATGCTTCAAATCGTCTTGATGAGGAATCATTCTTTATTTTTGAGGATGCTCTTATCAATGCTCTTGAGCGGCTGCGTCTTCATTCTGAATCTATCGTAGTTCTTAATACCTATTATGGTGTTCCAATCCAATATCCGGCAGAAATTCTCCATACAGACACTAAAAGTGTCATTATCAGTGTCCATCCTCTCCAAGAGAGTGCCGCTATTTTACAAAATGGTATTTATTTACTCAAAAATGACCAATTTGTTAATGATGTCTATGCGGCTGTAAACCCTAGAATAATGGATGGAAAACGGGTTTTAGAACTTACCCGTTTTGATCAGCTTCAAACATCATTGTTTCATCGCCAAAGTATTCGGGTACAGCCTGCAAAGCCACTCATGTTTACTATTAAGAACCTATCTCTCAGTTTTAATTGTCAGATGTATGATTTATCGATCGGTGGAATCGCCGTTACGAGTAAAACACCCTATTCTTTAACAAATTCATATGAAGTCTATCTTGAATTCCCCTCTGAAATCATTGGAAACTTTAGTGAAGTAATCGGTCATTTAGTCTATAAATCTTCTTATGAAGGCGGCTACAAATATCATTTTAAGATTGAGCCAACACTTCAGCAAGAAGCAGAACTTGGAAAATACATTAAACGTCGTGAACAAGAGATTATCAAAAAACTGCGTGATGAAATCGTTTAATAGAATGAGTGCATTATTATGAATCTAAAAGTTGTATCTGATATTGTTACCGTACTCAATGGATTTTTATCAAAAGATTTTTATGCACTTGATTTTACTCAAGAAGTCTATTTAAAGCTTTTGCAAAAACTCGAAATTAATAACGCAACACTCTTTGATGATAAAAAAGGGGCTATAAAAAAAGCACTTATCAACTATTTTTCAAAAACAAATCAGGAGATAGAGATTGAGCTCTCATTTAACCGATGCATACTGCAAAAATCTTTTTTAGAGCCTGATCAATCGGAAACTTTTGATCGAAAACTTTTTCAAAATACATTACGCTTTATCGATATATCTGAGCGTAAAGGGGAATATTCACCACTTCCCTATCTTGTTTCTATCCCTGAAACTATACGCAATGAATTATTTAAACCCTTTCAAAATGGAGAAATGGCACGAACCATTACGCGCCAACAAATCGAAAATATATTCAGACTTGATCCACGTGATATCATCTTTTTTATTAGAGGTAGAATCTCCATACGATTTTATACTTTACCTAAAAAATTACCAGAAGGTGTAGATAAACGTTTTGCTGGAGAATCACATGACGTCATGGAAAAAATGTATGAGAACTATTTTCCAGAGGGGGCATGGTCACAGATTGAAGAAATTCTAGGAGAAGTGATCAATGAAAAACTCAATTTTTCAACCATAGACAATCAAACCTTTGCAAAAACATGTGTACCCGTCTTTCGCTCAATGATAGAAATTTTACTTTTAGAAATTATAGATGAACATCAACGTGATAAGATTGAAGGTTTTACGGGATATGTCTTACGCCAACATTTTCAAAATATTTTTCTTTATACGGCAGAAAATCTTTTGCAGTATGTTGAAAATAGAGACAAGAATGCTGAACTTTTTATCAAATATTATGCCGATGAAATTATCCTTGATCTTAATGGCAACAAAATTCAAAAATACGCTATTACAGATACCAAAAGTCAAAAATGGAATTTCAGCTCCATTGTCTCGATTATGATGCAATATAAACAAATGAAACTTCGAGTCAGTTCACAAAAAGAAGCCATCCATACTGCACAGGTCAGAGTCAGTGAATCTCATGTCGATATTGAAGCTGAAAAAGATCATCGTAAATTATTAGTCGAACAAATAGAGAGTCTCGAAGGTCTAATCGCTGAAAATGATGGAAAAATTTTACAATATAAATCAAAATTAGGTGGATCAGACTCCCTTTCCAATAACACCGAAATACAACGTCTAAACAATATACAAGATGACTTGTTTATTCAAAAGAAAAATGAAAAATATCAGTTGGAACTTTCTAATGGTCGGCTGGCTAATAAAAAGATAGAACTTGTACGGCGTAATAAAAAACTTTTTTACGAACAAAATGCTCTTAAAACATTACTTGAACAAACTCTTCCTATTGAGCAATCTTATGATTTAGTATCCGAAGCAATTGCTTTGGTACTCGCTAAACGTTAAATCTAAGAGAGACGATTTCGATAATCTTCATATCCGAATTCATGGACGATTTTGAGTTCGCCCTCTTTTGTCCAAAGAGCAAGAGAGGGAAGTTTGATCCCATTAAAGGTTGTATTTTTAACAAAAGTATAGTGAATCTGATCTTCGAATATAATCTTATCCCCTACTTTTAACGGTTCATCGAACGAATAATCACCCATAATATCACCCGCAAGACAGGTATTTCCACCGAAACGATAGGTATGCGCCTTCTCTCCCGCTTCCCCTGAGCCGCGTACCATAGCACGATATGGCATCGCAAGGGTATCGGGCATATGTGCTTCGGCAGAACTGTCTAAGATGGCAATATCCATCCCATTATGGACGATATCGAGCACTGATGTAACCAGTGGGCCCGTTTGCCATCCTATCGCTTCTCCCGGCTCGAGATAAACGGTGATATTGTTATGTTTCGCTTTAAAGGTACGAATAATCTCTATCAAACGATCCACATCATAATCAACACGAGTGATATGATGCCCTCCTCCGAAATTGACATATTTCATCCCATCGATGTAGGAGCCGAATTTTTCTTCAAAGGCTTCGAGTACCCCCTCAAGCGCATCGACGTTTTGCTCACAAAGAGCGTGAAAGTTCAATCCGTCAAGTTTAGAAACGATACTCTCATCAAAATTTGCTAACGTCGTCCCCAAACGACTGTAAAGTCCGCATGGATTATAAAGATCAACCGGAGAAGAGGAATATTCTGGATTGACACGCAGTGATACAGAAATATTTGGATTGATTGCTTTTACGCGATCATAATAGCGATGAAATTGTGAGGGTGAATTAAAGACAATATCATCGCTGATACGAGCGATCTCATCGATATCTTCATCTTTGAACGCAGGAGAGTAGGTATGAACCTCTTTATTCATCTTTTCTCGCGCCAACGTTGCCTCATGCAATCCGCTAGCAGTACATCCGTGCAGGTATTTAGAGACCATAGGGAACGTGGACCACATTGCAAAACCTTTGAGGGCGAGGATGATTTTTGCTCCCGATTCCCGCTTAACACTTTCCATGAGGAGAAGATTTTCCTCTAATAGATCCTCTTCGCAGATGTAACATGGTGTGTGGGGGAGTTTTGAAAAATCGATACTCATCTCTAAATCCTTGAAAAATAATAGCGTGATTGTAACATATC
>JBFYRD010000180.1:0-10035 GCA_041302405.1 Sulfuricurvum sp. | reverse complement strand
ACGTGCCCGTTCAGGGTCAAGGGCCAGTTCAAACTGACGGTTCCAATCAAACGCATAACGTGCATCACTCATCGCATCATCGATATCACGCGCCCCTTTACGACCACGTGCGATATCGGCAGCATGAGCTGCGATTTTATAGGCGATAATTCCTGCACGGACATCTTCAGCATTCGGCAATCCCAAATGCTCTTTTGGGGTAACATAGCACAGCATCGATGCTCCATGCCATCCCCCGACAGCAGCACCAATAGCGGAGCTGATATGGTCATACCCCGCCGCGATATCGGTAACGAGAGGGCCGAGGATATAAAACGGTGCTTCGTGACAATATTCGCGCTGAATTTTCATATTACGCTCGATCTGATTGAGAGGGACGTGTCCCGGTCCTTCGATCATTACCTGAACATTTTTTTCCCATGCACGAAGTGTCAGTTCACCCAATACTTTGAGCTCACCCAACTGCGCTTCATCACTTGCATCCGCTAAACATCCCGGACGAAGTGAATCTCCCAAGGAAAGAGAGACATCATAGCGGGCACAAATATCGAGGATCTCATCATACGCGGTGTAAAATGGATTCTCCCGATGATAGTGCATCATCCATGCCGCCATCAACGATCCGCCACGGCTAACGATCCCCATCTTACGTTTTGCCACTTTCGGCATCGTCTCCAACAAAAAGCCTGCATGGATCGTGAAATAACTCACCCCCTGCTGTGCTTGACGCTCTAATACTTCAAGCATAACTTCAATGCTCAAATCTTCGATTTTATTGTTTACATCGTGCAAAATCTGATAAATCGGAACTGTTCCGATCGGGATTTTCGAGTTAGCAATAACGGCTCGTCGGATTTCGTCCAAATCGCCCCCGGTAGAGAGATCCATTGCGGTATCGGCTTTATAATGCTGAGAAACTTGAATTTTTTCAATTTCTCCTTGTACATCAGACGCAATTGCAGATGAACCGATATTTGCATTAATCTTACAGCGAGCGGCAATACCGATTGCCATTGGTTCTAAATTTTTATGATTAACGTTTGCCGGGATAATTAATCGTCCCCTTGCTACTTCAGAACGAACCAGTTCAGGATCAAGTTCCTCTACTTTGGCAACGTATGCCATCTCTTCTGTAATAATACCTTGCTTGGCATAATACATCTGAGTCCGGACGGTATCGTTTTGTCTGTTGGCGACCCATTCTGTTCTCATAGTGTTTGCTCCCTTATTTTGTACATCTCTTCAAGAGATAGTGTCTATCTGATAGCCAAATCCAAAACTTCATTTTTAATAAATGATAGTGGACTTATAAAGAAGACCCCCTAAAAGGGTCGTATCTCTTTTAATGTAGATGAAAAATTTCAAGAGGATTTAGGAAATACTCCCCCTCCTCTTCTTTAGCTCTATTCTATAATTTATCAAAAACAAGATAAAAAAAAGCTTTTTGAGTGTATAATTTCGTAACAGTTTTCAAAATAGGATACATTTTGTCTGATTTGACCCTTGTTTTGCTTGCCGCAGGTAATTCAACCCGTTTTAAAATCCCCGTCAAAAAACAATGGCTTCGTATCGGGCATGATCCGTTATGGCTTTATGTTACCAACCGTATCAAAGAATCTTTCCCTGAAGTTACGATTATCCTCTCTGCTCATGCCAATGAAATCCCTTTTATGAGTCCTTTATGCGACTTTAGAGTTGTTTCCGGGGGAGATACTCGCCAACAGTCACTTAAAAATGCCCTCAAAGAGGTCAAAACCCCTTATGTCATGGTGAGCGATATTGCCCGTGCTTGTGTTGACCCTGAACTGATTAAGCGCTTGATTGAGCATCAAGGAAGAGCCGATACGATTGTTCCGGCACTAGACGTTCATGATACCGTAGTCTACAACAATGAAACCATCACCCGTGAACACGTAAAACGGATACAAACCCCGCAACTCTCCCGAACCGATGTATTACGACGCGCACTAGAAAGCGATATCGAATATACCGATGAGAGCAGTGCCATCGTTGCCTGTGGGGGGACACGCCATTTTATCCCTGGAGATGAACGTGCTGCCAAATTAACCTTAGCGGGTGACATTGCTGCACTTGAATGTCTCCGTGCTCCCTCACATTATGTCTTTACCGGTAACGGATTTGATGTTCACCCATTCGAAGAGGGAAAACCAATGGTACTCGGGGGTGTAGAGATCGATAGCCCTTTTGGCTTCAAAGCTCATAGCGATGGTGATGTTGCGATCCATGCCCTCATTGATGCCCTTCTTGGTGCCGCTTGTTTGGGAGATATTGGAATGTTGTTCCCAGATACAGACAATGCTTACAAAAATATTGATTCGACACTACTTTTAGAACGATGTGTTGAAAAACTTCACCATTTTGGTTTTGTGATACTCCATACAGATATTACGATCATCGCACAAGCACCAAAGATTGCCCCTTATAAAGATTTGATGCGATCACGTCTCGCTTCATTACTTCACATTCCTATCGCGCGCGTGAACGTCAAAGCAACAACAACGGAGCATTTAGGATTTATCGGACGAAAAGAAGGGCTTGGCGTCATTGCCACTGCATCAGTACACTATTTTGATTGGAAAAACGGATGAATATACTCATTATTGAAAATGAAATTTACTTGGCGCAAAGCATTGCCTCAAAGCTGAGCGACTTAAGTCACAATTGTGACATCTCCAGCTCGACAAAAGAGGGGCTTAAAGGGGTCTCCTATGATGTAGTCCTCCTCTCAACCAACATCAGTGGTCAAGACATTTATCCTGTCATTGAGGCGTATAAAAATGCCGTTGTTATCTTAATGGTCAGCTATGTGAGTAACGATACCGTCTCTAAACCCCTCGCAGCGGGTGCCAAAGATTACATCCTCAAACCCTTTATGATCGAAGAACTTATCCGTAAAATCCAACACTTTCAAAACCATGAACGTCTCCGTCGTCAAAACCAAACCTATGAACGTTATCTCGCTCATACTTTTAATTCGATCAATGTCAACGAAGATATGGACAAAACTGAACTTCCTCTCTTTATCTGCAGCGGATATCAAAAATACGCTGATGCCTTTGCATTTCGCTACGCGGCACACCACGACAAACCTCTGCAGTTTATCTCACTTACTTCCGCAAAAGCATTTGCAGACATTACGGCACTAGGAGAAGATGCTCTCCTGTTTATCACCGATTTTCAAAATCTTAAAAAAAGTGAACACAAAGCTTTTTATGACCTTATTAGCGGGAAAAAATGCATTATTGCCAGTACCGATCCGATTGACAATCCCCCTTTCAAACTAATCGAAATCGAAAGTGAAAGCCATCTATTCGATCAAGGGGAAATTTTACCGATCGAAGAGTATGTAAAATACATCATGATCCATTTCCAAAACCGTTTTCCAGATACAGAACTCTCTAAAAAACTCGGTATATCACGTAAAAGCTTATGGGAAAAGAGAAAGAAATATGGCATCGTTAAGAAAAAATAGAGCCCTCTTTATTGACCAAGAGGCCGTATCTGCCCTCACTCTTCTAAGATCCGGAATGCTAAGTCCGGTAACTGCACTTATGAACGAAAAGCAAAGCAAAGAAGTTCTTAGCAGTGGAATGTTTATGGGTAAAACGTTCCCTTTTCCCCTAATCCTATCCCCCAACGGAAAAGTTAATGAAACCATTCTTACGAGCTCACATAAAGGGGAAATGCTTGATCTTATTTGCGACAATGTCCTCGTCGGTGAGCTGTGTGTTGATGAAGTTTATCCCATCGATCCGCGTGAGCGGCTACATCAAATTTACGGTACCGAAGATCTCTCGCATCCTGTTGTAAATGCAACACATAAAAGACTCGGCAAATATGCTAACTGCGGTGATTATTCGATTGATTTAAGCAGTGTCCAATCAATACAAACAATGATTAAAGAAGCCAAAGAACAAATCGGAGCAACCCACGTCACTGCTTTATTTATGGCGGCAAATCCGCTTCATCGTGCTCATGAGCGTCTTATTCGCCAAAGCCTAGAACGTAGCGATTTAATCGTTATTTTTCTCCTTAAACCGTATAATAATTCTGACTTAAAGTACGAATTACGGCATGAAACTCTAAAATTTTTCATCGAAAACTATCTTCCTCATAATCGTGTCATCATTGTTCCGCTGGAAAGCAGTTACATATTCGCGGGAAGCAATGAGGTAATCCTCGATGCAATCGTTGCCAAAAACTATGGGTGTAATCGTCTCATGATCGGTCAAAATCACGCCGGTATCGGTATGTACTATGACCATAATGCTAATAAATCGATTGTTGATCGACTTATCGGTATTGATATTGAAGTGGGCATTTCAAGTGAGTACGTTTACTGTAATCAGTGCAAAACACTCGTCAGTGTCCAAACCTGTCCTCATGGGCATCATCATCATATCTCCTATCATGCCGAATCGATTTTAGAGCTTATGCAGCAAGGCTTATTACCTCCTGCTGTACTCGTGCGTAAAGAGATATCAGCAATGATCGTTGCATCACTTTACCCAAATCGTTTTAAGAATTTGGCAAAACTCTATTATGATATTATGCCGGTAAACGGTCTGCTTGAAGAGCACAGTGAAAAAGATTTCTATGTAGAGCTGATGCGCCTTTATCAGACCACATCATTAACATAAGGCTATTTATGAATTGGTTTTTTCTCACTGTCGGATACAGTGGACTATCACCTAAAGCTCCCGGGACGATGGGTACACTCGCATCTTTGCCACTTGGGGTTGCGATCCTTTTATATCTTGGACCGCAAACTCTCTTTTTGGCTGCATTACTCATCACTTTAATCGCGATCAAAAGCATCAATGCTTATGAAATCTCCTCTGGAAATCATGATGATCAGCGGATCGTCATCGATGAACTCGTCGGATTATGGTTCGCCCTCTCTATCGCTCCGGGAATCGGATTTGATATGGCGTCACTGATGCAGTGGGAGAACGGAATTGCTCTTCAAATCGCCCTTAGTTTTATCTTTTTTCGCATCTACGATATTAAAAAGCCCTCAATCATCGGGCGTATTGATCGTGAAACTAAAGGGGGATTAGGGGTGATGGGAGATGATATCATCGCAGGATTCGCCGCAGGTATCACGGCAGCTATCGTTTGGCAGATTATCCTAAAATCAGGGTTGATTTAACTCACAACCCGATTTCTCCCTTCCTCTTTTGCGAGATAGAGTTTCTCATCCACTCGGCGTAACAGTTGATCTGAATTTTCACCTTCATTCCATCGTGCTACACCGATTGAACAAGTGACATTTTCATCAAGTTTAAAATCATACTCACTGACTTTACTCCGCAGTACTTCCGCTAATTTAACCGTTGATGAGAGATCAGAATCAGGAAGTAAAACGACGAACTCTTCCCCTCCCCATCGTGCGACCACATCACTTTTACGTACACCCTCACTCAAAATACGGGCAATGGCTTTAAGCACTTCGTCTCCGACTAAATGCCCATATTTATCGTTAACCTCTTTAAAGTGATCTATATCAATCAACATTATAGATAAAACACGACCATAGCGTTGTGATAGAGAGATTGAATGCTCCAAAACTTTATCAAATTGAAATCGATTGGCAACATGAGTTAAAACATCTTGAGTCGCTAACTCATTGAGTCTGGTAATATCCGAAAAAACAACCACATGACGTATCTGATCTTCATATTCCATTTTTTGAGAATGTACCGTAAAAATTGATGTTTTATCATTGAGAGTCATTTTGACTTTATGTTCTAACGTATTGTACTGTGATAAATAATCAGTCCATAAGACACCGTCTATTAGTGTTTGGATATACTCATTCGATTCACCTTCTTCAAAGAAATCACATATACAAGTGTGTTCAAGAAGAAACGATTCAATCGTGAAGTATCCAAAATAATCAAAAAAAGCTTGATTAGCATAAATGATTTTTTTTCCATCCGTGACTACGACAATATTTTTTTGAGAATTTAAAATAGTTTTAATGTAGCGTTCTTGTAAATTCAATTTATCAATCAGTGTCCCAAAAGTGTATTCGAAAAGACTCCAAAATATCACCATTAGCAAAAGCGTAAGAAGAACACTGGCCAAAATCGTTTCTACAATATCTTGATACCCTCCCGTTACATCATTAATGGAGAGAATAACACCAACATTAAAACCTTGCGAATCTTGTAAATAGAGAGGATTAATCTCATAATCTTTGCTGTCGATACGAATATTTTTAGACATGAGAGTCGGATTTTGATCGACAAATGCATTCAAAAAAAGCTTTTGTTCTTCAGAAATCGTACTGTAACGATACTCTCCCATACCTTCTTTATATTGTGTTGTGTCTGCTGCCCCTAACACCGTTTTATGAATCAGTAATAAATTTTCCGATCCTGTCATTTGTTTGATTTTATCGACAAAATACGAGGTATCAATTCCAAATTCCAAAGCACCGATATAGGTATCGTTATCAAACACCGGGATTACAATCCGATACGCCATACCGGCTATCCCTCCCTCAAATCCGGCGAGCATTTTATGGCTTTCATGTACACTACGGATCATCGGTCTGCGTGCAGCGATATTGTCCCCGTATTGTTCTTTAAGGTGCATCCGTAAAATAGATGTTCCATCGGCTGCATGAAATTGCATGATGGTTAATGATGGATTCTCTTCAATCAGTGTTTTATAGCGGGGGAAAGTTAAACGGTAGAGTGTCTGAGTATCATGTTTTTTGATTGCTTCCAGCACCCCTTCTGAACGTAAATTGGCATAAGCACGAAAAACATAAAAATGTTCCGTGTCTCGAACCATCGCATCAAATGCCATTTTTACATTTTCAGATGAACGCTGTGTCCGCTCAAGTGCATAACGGCTCTCGTTTGAAATATGAAAAAAAGTAAATGAGGCAGATACTGCGATAACAATCAGGGCGATAATGATTTGTGCACGGAGTTTAAAGCTCATTATTACCCTTTTATAAAAATAGACTAGATCATCATCGGTTCATCAGTCGGTTCAATCTCTTCAAAATCTTCAACAATTTGATCAAGCATTTTTTGTGATTTTTTAATCTTAGCAATATTCTCATCAAAGAGTCCTTTAGAAGCTGGAAACGCCTCAGAAAGTTCTTGATAGATCAAAATCCGACCGCCGAAATGGCGGTTAAACTCATCAAATGCACCGCGTAAATATTCTTTTGAGGTTGTATGACGAAAGAGCGCTTTGACCATTTTTTTGCGCTCTTTGATCGGAATCGACTCATCAATCGCTTCAGCTACCCTCTTGATATCGAGGCGTGAAAAATAGACACCGCTGTGATAAGGTGCTAAGAGTTTATCGGAGAGTTCATCAACAAAACTCGGAACCGGTTCGTTATCGGGATCGTTTTCTTCATTTCCTGTTTCACAACTTCCACTATCACATTTATCTCGGACAAACGCATCAAATTCCGCTTTTAAATCACTCAAATCATTCGTATTCATTCTTTATCTCCTGTAGTAATATCATAAAAATAGTGACAGATTGAGCGCAGTGCTATATCGTCTACAAAATCGTCTCGATTAGCATATTTTTCCAACGCTTTTGATGTGATAAGATCTCCAATTAAACGCCCTTCGCTAATCCAAATACAATCACAATATCCACTCTCTTGGGCAGTATCGGATGCTTCGTCAACCAAAGAGAGAGCCTCTTCTTGGTACTCACTCCCTATTAGGGCACCATTGAGTTTGGAACTGCGCATTTGGGATATCGTAAAAGCAACATCATCGCTACGTATATTCATAGGGATCATCATCGCGTCAATCCCGTTCTCTTTATAAAGCTTATTCAGTGTTACTGAAAACCGACTACTATGGGCATTTTCGGCAATGTATCCATAAAGTTTAGTAGCCACCGTAATACTATTATCATTATTCATATTCATTTCCTAACGCCAAATGAGCAAAGCCCATCTTGGCTACGCTAACGCTGAGTTCTCTTCGGCAGAGTGCCCACGCACACTTGTGTGCTTTATTCATATATTCAATCCCCACAATTCAAGAGCTTCTTCCTCTTCAAGTTGACAACGACGGCAAATTTTTTCACCGCCAACTGAGCTAAAAAGAGCATCACACTCATCGCATCGACGCACCAAATAGGTGATAAGATTTTGCACCGCAGGTTCAAACCACTCTTTTAAATTATAGGATGTCGACACACTGAGTGCATCACTTTCACATACATCATGGCACAAATGACATTTGATGCACAAAAATGGATCGAAATCTATTTTAGAGCTTCGCATATCAGAAGTGAGCGCGGCAGTTGGACAAACTCGATAACACATTTGACAGGCGGTACATTTGCTCTCATCCATAATCTTCTGTGAAGTAAATCCTATCATCGAAGCATCGACCACATGAAACTGTGATGGTTTATCTACTCGTTTCAGTGCTGTAAAAAAGAGTTTCCGTCGATCGGTGATTTTTTTCGTTCTAAGCTCTTGGGTATGAGAGCTGTCAATACTCGCTTCGAAAAATTCATCCGTGGTACTTTGTATCTCTTTTTCAAAATCATGCCTGGCTTTTGCAATCCCACGTAAATGAAAGGTCTTGAAAAAATCTCTCCGATCTTTAGGTTCATCGGTTTCATTACTGCTATAGGCAATTGCTTTACAGCTTACACGATGATCAGACTCTATCGCTTCAAGGAGATAATTGGCACTGGCAATTCGCTCATCCATCACCTCTAGCACTTTGTGACCAATGTCACAACCACCGCAATGACCGATATCAAGCACCAATCCTTTTTTAAGAGTGGCCAATGAGATCAAATGTTCAGACGAAAGTGCTGCAATACAGGGAAGATTTTTTTGGCACGATACCAAATTCTCCTCTTCCGAAGCAAAGCTAAAGAAAAACTCTGTTGGATTGAAATCATCTAACGCTAATGCCTCACTCGGACATACCGCAACACATCCTGCACAACCGACACAAAGGGATTGATTGATAGAGGGGAGTCGTCCCAAGAGGCCAATAGCACTCGTAGGACATACATCCGCACAATGGGTACAAATCGAATTGACACTCAAAGCTCGAACGCATCGTGCAGGAGAAAGTTCTAGAAGACTCACGCGCTTACCAGAGCACTCAATGTTTCATTATCAGAGAGGATAAATTCCAATGCCATCTCTGCGGTGTCGTAATACAGTGGAGTACGAGACTCGTATTTCATATTGATTAGATACATTGGTGCCCATTTCAACAAATGGGTATTTAAAAAGTTATGTTGAACATTGATCAGTTCTTCTACCGCTTCATGATCTGCTTCTTCTAGTGCTTTGAGCTGTGCTTCGCATAAATGGTGCATAAATTCCATTTCGATACCGATATGATCAGAGGATACAACACGTGCAACTTCATAATCAACTAAAAAATCATACGCACTGTAAATATCGGTAACGGGGTTGGCACCACCGGTCTCGATCATTTGATCAGGTCGTGTGTAAAATGTCTCATAGGGTACTAAGTGGAGCAGCGAGAGGTTGGTAAAGTCAGGATTTAAATACTCTTCCAAAAGTTTTTGCGCTTCGATCTCACGACGAGGTTCCCAATCGCGCCAATGGGGCATAAATTCTAAAACCGTTTCGTCACTTCGGAGTATTTCTAAACGCTCCACATCCAACTCTTGGAGTAATATTCGTGATAACAACGCATATAAATTGCTGCGTGCAATAATTTCATCCATTTATAAAACCTTTAATAAAGTAGCGTGATTGTAGCTTACAAGGCTGAAAAGTGCCTAATGAGAGTGTTTTATAAGGGGGTATCAAGCCTTAAGACTTGATACTAACCTCGTAGACCGATGGATCGAGTCTGACCCATGGGCGTTTAATGTGGCGAGGACGGCGAAGTGTTGAATTTGCATCCAATCCGCGTGTCAAAGTGTCTCTCCATGCTTGATAAACTTTAAAGTTATTCTCATAGTTCACGAAAATATCTCCAATTTTATCACCTGCTTGAGATGGCTCTAATAGAACCT
>JBFYRD010000179.1:0-3089 GCA_041302405.1 Sulfuricurvum sp. | reverse complement strand
TCGTGCGGATCATACGCGCCGTGAGAATGGAGCGCATCAAATATCGCCCCAGCCAAAAAAGATTTTCCGCACGTAAACTCGGGATATTTTCCAAAGAATTTTCAACTACTATTTTGGAGTTAAACGTAGGCGCCAAAGGGGCGCATCGAGATTCTCCGAGGACCCATAAATCTTTACTGCTTCCCCCGAATTGATTCGATACCATCAAGGAATCGTTGTTCATGCCGACACGGACTAACGCCCCCGGCATAAGCGTATAAGTATCATCTTGTGCGATTGTATAGGCTCTAATAACCGCTTTTCGCGGTTCTATCCGCTCATTTACAAATGTTGGGCAACTCGCAAATTCTACTTCTTCTTGACCGACATAACGGTGAGGCTGATCCAAAATCTCTTGTCGAAGCGCTTTAAGCTGTTTCTTATTGAGCTGTTTTCCGATATAGGTGTGCTTATCGCCAATACGATCAATCGTTTTAATAATCAGCCGTTCTAAATTATCCAAAACAAACTCTTGCTCTTTTGCTTGACCGCACCACCACGTAGCGATTTGTGGCAAGATGAGTTCTTCATCTAGAAAATAGCGTGCTAAATGGGGCATAAACGGATTCAGTCCGAGATTCTCCAACACACCGCTCCCTAGAGGGTTGATCATTCCTACACCGCCGGCTCTAATTGATTGTACTAACCCTGCAACGCCCAGTTGTGAATCGGAACGAAGTTCTAAAGGATCACAATAATTTTCATCCACACGACGCAAAATAGTGTCAACACGGCGAAGCCCTTTGAGACTTTTGAGCCACACCGCTCCATTCTTAGCCAATAGATCTTGCCCCTGAACGAGGGTAAGCCCTAAAAAGGAGCTAAGATAGGCGTGTTCAAAATAGGTTTCATTATGAGGTCCCGGAGAGAGGAGAACATTGAGAGGATTAAAATTTCGATTTTCATTTTGAAAAAGGGATTTAAAGGTTTCAAAAAAATCGTACAGTCTCTGAACGGAGACTCCCTCGAAAAGATCCTGCATCGTTGCGTTCATGGTGAGACGATTTTCAATCGCATACCCTAAACCCGAAGGGGCCTGAGTTCGATCATTCACAACCCAGATTTTTCCATCAGGTCCGCGTGCCATGTCAACAGCGTAAATGGATAAGGGCATTTTCATCCCGTGCATTTCACGCATAAATCCACCGTGAGCATAGATCACTTCCATCGGAATAATCCCGTCTTTAATCGTTTTTTGCTCACCGTAAATGTCTTGTAAAAGAAGGTTAAAAAGTTTACACCGCTGTTTTAGCCCTTTTTCGACAACTTTCCATTGTTCCTCTTCAATAATGAGCGGGATAGGATCGAGTTTCCAAGGGCGATTTAACCCCTCTGGATCGTTGTAAACATTATAGGTAACACCGTTGTCTTCTAACCGCCAATCAATCTCTTTTTGCTTGGTATGAAGCTGATCAAGCCCTATTCTCTCAAGATTCGCTTTTAGGTTCTCCCAATGAGGACGAATATTTTTATCTTCATCAAACATCTCATCGTATGATAAATCTTGAGAATAGCGTTCAAACATCGAATCCAATCCGTTACCTTTATTTAACCAAGATAACGAATTTTACCCTATTGTGCATTAGGGCTCCATTTTCGGCGTAAATCAAGGGTATGAGGGTATTCTAACGACCCTGGCAGTTCCTGATAGGTAAAGGTTTTTTGTTTCGGATGGGCTAATACTTTACGTGCTGTCCCCTCTCCCTCCATCCGTTCCTGTTCTCGGATCATCGGTTCGTGTACCTCTTCTATCTCACCTTGGGTATGTCCGAAGCCCCAATAACGGCTGATACGGCGCGATTGAGCTTCGAGGGTGTTAATCGGGAAATTATCATAAGCACGACCTCCAGGATGAGCGATAAAATAGGTAAATCCTCCCATCGATCGGCGGTTCCATGTATCAACGATATCAAAGACCAATGGTGTATCAACACCGATGGTCGGATGGAGTGCCGACCACGGCTGCCATGCACGGTAACGCACTCCTGAGACATATTCCCCCTCTACACCCGTAGAAACGAGAGGCACACGAACTCCATTACAGGTGAGGACGTAGCGCTCACTCACAAAATCGCGCACCCGCACCTGCACCCGCTCTAGCGAGGAGTCGACATAACGGGCAGTTCCTTGTGAGCTTGATTCTTCGCCCAATACATTCCACGGCTCGATCCCTCCGCGCAGTTCACAGTGAATCCCCTCGATGGTACTCATCCCATACAATGGAAAACGGAATTCGAAAAACGGATTAAACCATTCGGTTTCAAACCCGTACCCCTCGGAGCGCAAGAATTCAACGATATCACGAATATCTTCACGGACATAATGTTCGATCAAAAATTTATCGTGAAGCTGTGTCCCCCAACGTACCAGTTTATGTTTGTTCGGTTTTTTCCAGAATAGCGCTACAAGGGTACGAACCAGCAACATCTGCATCAGTGACATCTGCGCATGAGGCGGCATCTCGAATCCGCGCAGTTCTAAAATCCCCAGACGTCCCGTCGAGGAATCAGGTGAATAGAGTTTATCAATACAAAATTCGCTTCGGTGAGTATTTCCCGTCAAGTCGGTGAGCATATGGCGAAAAAGTCGGTCGGTGAGCCAGAACGGTACCTCCTCATTCTCAGGAATTTGGTTAAACGCAATCTCAAGTTCATAAAGATTTTCCAAGCGCCCCTCATCCACACGCGGTGCCTGAGACGTCGGTCCGATAAACTGCCCTGAGAAAAGGTATGACAAACTCGGATGGTGCTGCCAAAATGTAATAAGTGAGCGCAAAAGATCAGGATTGCGCAACATCGTACTATCACTCGTGGTGATCCCTCCTATGGTAACGTGATTTCCTCCACCCGTTCCCATTTGCTTGCCATCTTGCATAAATTTGAGCGTTCCTAGACGGGATTGATGTGCTTCTTCATAAAGGGTATTGATCACCCCTGTGAGCTCCTGCCAGCTCGATGTCGGGTGGATGTTGACCTCGATAACCCCAGGATCGGGAGTTACCCGCATCTTCTCGATTCGCAAATCATGCGGAGGTTCATACCCCTCGATCA
>JBFYRD010000177.1:0-2844 GCA_041302405.1 Sulfuricurvum sp. | reverse complement strand
ATATAAAACGGTGAATCGGGTTGTTTTTCGAGGGCACGACGTACATATCCCATCCCCTCAGAAACATTCAAATCATGATCAATCATTAAATATCCCAGATAGTTCAAATAAAGGGGTTCCTCAAGATCTTGAATTGCTTTTTTTAACCCTTCCATAACTTGAGCAACCATGACGGGATCTTTGCGATTACTCGCTCCCTCGTATTTAAAAACGGCACTTTGCGCGAGATAGAGAGGATTGTTTTCTCGTTCGTACAGAGTTTGTGCCAAAACAGAAGCTTTATCAAATGCTTTTACTTTCACATACAAATCGAGTAAAAGAGGATCATTTAACCCCGATTTTTCGAGCAAAGCGGTCATTTTTGAAATGTCTTGCTGATAGAGATAAATTTTGAGAGCTTCATCCGCAACAGAGCTATCTTTAAAGGCTTCATAGGTCTGCTCATAGATTAATGCTGCATCACTTAACTGAGCGCTATCGGCATAAAAGCTCCCCAAACGTTTGCCGATAATTGAGCTGTTGCCGTGAGTTCCGAGATGCTCTTTTAAAAACTTGATTGCTTCTGCTT
The DNA here is from genome assembly GCA_041302405.1 of Sulfuricurvum sp. GTDB lineage: Bacteria > Campylobacterota > Campylobacteria > Campylobacterales > Sulfurimonadaceae > Sulfuricurvum. The sequence continues at coordinate 2,276 of JBFYRD010000177.1, read as the reverse complement.
TTTCACCCAATTGTGTGTATTGAATCAAAGCTATCCGCTCAGCCGTCGTTTCATCGAAATTCAGAAGATACGCTTTTTTAAGGATCGCTATACCCCCTAAATAATCCCCCATTTTAAGTCGCGATTCGGCATAAAGGAGATAATCGGGTACTTTTTTGCTCAATTCACTCAAGAGCGATCCTTTTTGGGACGCTTCAGCAAAATTCCCCCCTTTGAGCAAAGCAATAATTTCAAAACGTTTTAACGTTTGATCTTCGGGAGATTTTGCAAGTTCTGATACCGTCTTTTTGGTTAGCGCTGTAAGATCATTGGATTGTTCCAACATTCGCAAAGATTGGTACAAATACTCTTTTTTCGATGTTTGTTTGTAGAGTTCACCAAAAAATTCAGCGGCTTGATGGTGTTTTTGACGCATCTGTGCATCCAGTGCGTAAAGCGAAAAAGTATCTTCTAACAAATTGGTATTCTGAATCACTTTTGGTGCAGCATTACTGATGGACGCTAGTAGCAACACTATGAAAAGTAGTTTAATCATTGATAATCCCCGGGCATTCAGCTTTGAGTTCATCGACACGGTGGCGAAAGTAATCCCAAAAGGGAAACGTTCGGCACTGTAGCGGTCTTGCAGTGTAGATACTACACCCATTTAGTGAACGATCGAAAAATACGCAATCAAATGAACCGTTTACTTTTTTCTCTTTGAGTGAAAAACGAAATCCCTCTTTGCGCAAATGGGTACGGCGAAATTCACTTTCCTCCATCTCTAGGAGTTTGGCAATCGCGGCTATTTCGGTGACGGAGACGAAAATATTACCGCTCTCTCCCGTACAGCAGTTTCCTCCACACGAAGCACATGCAGAGGGATCAAACGCATAAGAGAAACCTTCTTGTGTCATGAAAGTAGACATTTGATACTGTGCACCTTTGCTTTGTCGTAGATCGCTTGTACCGCAGGGGTATAAACACCGTTTGCTTCCGTAATCATCGGAGGCAATACGGTGAGAGCCGCTTTGGAATTTTTTTTCAGATGGAGCATCACCAGCGTGCTGGGACGATCAACCTTTGAATGGACGAATTGTACATCAACGACTCTTAATCCTGCACGCTCACACGCACTGCACAACGGCACAAATTGATGCGCATCGTAACAGATCGCCGCTTCGCCGTTGGATTTTAGGAGTTTGGAGATTTTCGTCATAAACGGCTCGATCGGCAAATGGACGTTGTAGCGTGCCTGATGGAGGATCGGATTCTCTGAGCGTGACACATTCTCATGATAAAAGGGGGGATTAGAGACGATCCAATCATAACTCCCATGATTCCCAAGTTCTAAAAAATCCCCCTCATGGAGAGTGTACCCGATACCGTTTATCGCCGCATTTCGACGAGCAAATTCAACATACAGAGGCTGTTTTTCGACCGCTTCGAGACTCACAGAGGGGAAATCCCGCCCGATCAAAAGCCCCACGATCCCACTTCCCGCACCGACATCGAGAACCTTCCCTTTCGGAGCAAAACGGGAAATGAATCCGTACAGCAGTATCGAATCGCTGTTGTAACAATAGCCTCCGTCGATCTGATAAAGGAGCATTTACGACTCTTTTCGATATTATTTTGTCACTCTCCGTCATATTCGGGCTCGACCCGGATATCCAGCTGGATTCCCGCCTACGCGGGAATGACGAATTTTATATAAAATTATAACCATTCCGAGGTTTAACTATGATTATTATCCCTGCCCGTCTTGCCTCAACCCGCTTTCCTGAAAAAGTTTTAGCCGACATCGGCGGTTTGCCGATGGTGATCCGCACCGCCAAACGGGTTGCATCCATCGATCGTGTCGTGGTCGCATGTGATGATGAAAAAATCCTCGACATCTGCGCAGCTCACGGTGTCGAAGCACGCCTCACCTCTACTCCCCATAAAAGCGTAACCGACCGTATCAACGAGTGTGCTCAAATCATCGATGCACCTGATGACGAACTCATCATCAACGTCCAAGCGGATGAGCCGTTTATCGAAACCGAAGTACTCGAGCTTTTGATAAAACGTCTCAATTATTTAAAGATTCAAAACGAACCGTTCATCATGGCAAGTTGCTACAACGCGATCAATACCGAAGCGGCAGCAGACCCGAACCTCGTCAAAGTGATCACGGACGTTTACCACAATGCGATCTACTTTTCCCGCTCTCCTATCCCGTTTAACCGAAGTGGTGAAGCGTCGTATTTCGGACATATAGGGATTTACGGATTTACCAAAAAATCGCTCCACGA
>JBFYRD010000176.1:0-2773 GCA_041302405.1 Sulfuricurvum sp. | reverse complement strand
CAAATCGTGTGCGGTGCTTCCAATGTTCGTGCAGGGATTCATATTGCGTTGGCAACAGTGGGTGCAGAGCTCCCGGGTGGACTTAAAATCAAAGAGGCTGCGCTGCGCGGTGTCGATTCGCACGGGATGATTTGTTCCTCAAAAGAGATTGGATTGCCGTCGATGGGTGAGGGGATTATGATTCTCGATCCAAGTATCGGCGAATTGGTGCTTGGAAAAAATCTCAATGAATACGCTCCTTTTAATGATGATATTATTGAAATTGAATTGACTGCGAATCGTGGAGACTGTTTAAGTATTCATGGGATTGCACGGGATTTACGTGCGGCACTTTCACGTGAACTTCGAGAAATCATTTACAAAGAGAAGCAAGAGGGACGTTTAGGAATTGGACGTATTTTACAATTACAACACACTGATACGTTTGATGCTGATTTGTTATTTGGTGCCGTTGATGTTAAAGAGCTTACTGTTCCGTTTGTGATCGCACTGCGTTTAGCGATTATCGAAGCCGTTTATACGACTGCAGTAGATGCGTTGTTGCAGTATGCAACCCACAGTACTGGAGTTATTCTACGCGCTTACCCTTTTGAAAAATTTGGCGATTCTGAAACCAAAGGGATTATTACTCTCGAGAATGATGAGAATGGTTATGCCTCTCTTTATGGTAAAGAAAAAGTATCCGTTATTGGAGTCTCTCAAGAAAAAGAGGGACATTTTAGTGCACATGAAGGGCTTGCGGTTATCGAAGCGAGTTACATCATTCCAGATGTTATCGCTAAAAAAATGGGTGAGAAAAAAGTTCCGAGCTGTCCTCATTATTATCGTTCTTCACGCGGAAGCGAACCAAAAATTGAGATGGGAATTCGTTATGCCGGAAGTTTGTTTGAAAAATATTCAACTTCGCTCGTTTATGGCGGTAATATTGAACTTACAACTTCGTATGAAGCACCGATAATCAGTATCTGTGAAGAAGAATTTGAGTCGTTTATTGGGCTTAAAATCGACAAAACGCGTATTACACAGATTTTTAAAAATCTTGGGATGGATATCGGGAAGACTAAGGGATCCACTTTCGCGATTACCGTTCCGAAATTTCGTCATGATATCGTGAATAAACAAGACATTATTGAAGAAGTCGTTCGTATCGTCGGGATTGATAATATCCCTTCAAAACCCCTTGTTTTTGCAGAAGCAAATCAGATGAGCGATGATTTGAATGGGTATAAAAAGACACGAATGTATCGTCATCGTGCGGCTCAAAGCGGATTTTACGAATCGGTTCATTTTGTTTTTAATGAACGACTTCAAGTAGAAAAATACGGCTTTGTTTGCACGGACAGTGACAAAGAGTTGTTAAATCCGATCACAGCGACGTTTGATACGCTTCGTCCGACACTGTTGGTGGGGCTTTTAAATTCGGCTTCGGCAAACGTCAAAGTCAATCAGAAGAAAATTGCTTTGTTTGAAGCGGGTATGATTTTTGATACCAACCGCAATGAATCAAAACGTCTTGGATTTATCGTTTCCGGAGCAATGGATAGTGAAAAAATTGCCAATGCGGGAAAACCTGCTACTATTGATTTCGCCACCTTTAGTCAATTAATCGCTGATGTTATCGGATCGTTTGAATTGGTTGCACACACACCTAGTCACGCTTTAGCGCATCCTTATGTATGTGCAAAGGTGATGATAAACGGTAAAGATGCAGGAGAGATGTTCCGACTTCATCCAAGTATTGAAGAGGAACATGACCTCGCACAAACTTTTATGTGTGAGATCAAAACCGATGCCCTTGCTTATGGGTTGGTTGAAGCGCGTCCGTATTCAAAATATCAAGCATCTTTTAGAGATTTGAGTATTTTGGTTTCAAAAGAGATGAGTTATGAGCGTATTAAAGCAGTCATCGAAAAACATCGCTCAGTTCAAGTGCAACGTTTTTACCCAGTAGATCGTTATGTTTCGGAAGCACTGGGAGAACAGATGAGTTTAACTCTTCGTTTTGTTTTGCAATCAGAGGTAAAAACACTTGAAGATGAAGATATAACGATGGCAATGGAGTCCATTTTAAATGGGCTGAAAAATGAGTTAGGGGTAAATTTGAGATGATGTCTGCTAAGGTTTATCCAGCACAGCCGTTTGAGTTTAAAAGTGACGCAATTGCGCCGGATAAGTCGATTTCACATCGCTGTGCTATGTTTTCGGTATTAGCTGAAGGTGAGAGTCGAATTGAGAATTTTCTTCGCGCGGAAGATACCCTTAATACCCTTAAAATTGTTGGGCATCTTGGTGCAGATATTACCGATGATGGGAGAATAATCACTATTCAATCACACGGGATACAAGAGACCTCTGAAATTCTTGACTGCGGTAATTCAGGGACAGGTATGCGTCTTTTTTGCGGACTTCTCAGCTCTGCTGAGGGCCATTTTATCCTCACGGGAGACGAATACCTAAAACGCCGTCCGATGAAACGGGTAAGCGGGCCGCTTCGCTCCATTGGAGCAAAACTCGATGGACGTAATAACGGTGATTTAGCTCCTCTCTCAATCCGAGGAGCTTCTCTCAAATCATTCGATTATACTTCACCTATTGCTTCGGCACAGGTGAAAAGTGCCATGATGCTAGCGGCACTTCGTTCCGATGGGGTATGTACGTTTAGAGAGCCTGAACTTAGTCGAGATCATACCGAACGGATGCTTCGAGGTATGGGAGCACGGGTTGAAATCAACGGATTAGAAACGAAAATATGGCCTCTAGAAAAACCGTTAAA
>JBFYRD010000175.1:0-3085 GCA_041302405.1 Sulfuricurvum sp. | reverse complement strand
AGGGCAACTACTCGCTTATTTTGTAAGCTGAGTGGAACTTCTTTATTGAAAATACGCTGTGCCAATCCTTCAACCAAAGCTGTTTTTCCGACTCCTGGCTCACCAAGAAGGATCGGATTGTTTTTGGTTTTACGAATTAGAATCTGCATCATACGGCTAATCTCTTCGTCCCGCCCAATCACCGGAGAGAGCTTCCCATCATGCGCTTCACGGGTAAGATCAATCCCATATTTAGAAAGAGACTCTAAATTTTCATCTGCAGTTTGAGATTCAATTTTTTGTCCGGAGCGCATTGCCTCAAACGTTTTACGTAATTCAAAAACATTAACATATTTTTCAAGAATCTCTTTAAATGGGTCTTGATTTAAATTTCCCATTAAAAAAGCATCGATAGCAATATATTCATCTCCATTTACCGCCATTTCGGCAGAAGCACGTTCCAATGCATGTACAAAATTACGGGATAAACGAATACTCTCTTTCGTTACACTGGATGAAGTGGGCAGTTTTTTCGCTACACTTTTTACATCAAGCTCAATTGCCGTTTTATCAATACTCATTTTTATCAATGCTTGATTTAATGGTGAGTTGCTATTAGCTAACAATGCCCATAAAAAATGTATCGGTTCTGCTTCACTGTTTTTATTATGCAAGGCCAAAGAGATCGAAGACTCTATCATCTCGGTCATTTGGTGGGTTAGTTTTTCAAAAATATTTGCTGACATAAAATTCTCCTCTATTTGAATTACAAGTATTATAATACTTTGAGTCACTTGTTGTCAAGTCTTTTAAATCATTTTATTTAGAAGTCTGTCATCCTGAACTCGATTCAGGATCTATTCTTAGATTGCGGATCTAGTCCGCAATGACGGAAACTAAATCAAAAAAACTGAAATAACCCCTATTAAGCCTCCGAACACTCCGCCCCAAACCACGAGCCATCCCAAATGCTCTTTCATCAACGTATGTAACATCTCTTTTATCATTACAGGGGTAAGCTCGGCAAGGCGTGATTCGACGATTCCTTCAATCGATTCACTCAAGCGTGAGCCCCCTTGATGCAAATGGGTATTCAATGCGTTCATAAACGAGTCGCTCTGAGAAATTTCGATGGTGGAAGCTTTGATTTTTTCCAAAAACGGTTCTTTGAGTTTAGCGATGATCGCTTCGCCCCCAAACATACCGAGCATACCGCCCAAACTTGATTCCATGACGCTTTTTACCAAGGCATCGTAAGCGGGGGTAAAATCGGTTTCTTTGATAATCGGGGTCAAATCAATGGAGCGTTCTTGGGAGTGTACAAAATTCTCAATTTTTTCAGGGGTAAAAAACTGCTCCATAATCAGTTTTTTGAGTGCTTCGCGTATCGATTCGAAACGATCGATAATAATCCCCGAGCCATACAGAAAGGGAACTTTTTCAAAAAGCATGTAGATTGCGAGCTGATTGGTCACAGCCCCTGAGAGGGCAAACAATCCTGCCGAACGCAATACTGAACCTGCTATCCCCTCAACTGTATAAGACACTCCAACCAATGCTACTGAAACAAAATTTGTTATCCATCCTTTATCCATTGTAAAAACTCCTATCGTTAATGCGTGTATTATACTAAAAAGGTTAAAGTTACACCCAAAAAAGGAGCAGTAAATGATTTTGCACTCTATGAATACACTGCTCAAATCAGGTGAGCCATCGGTAATTTTAGGAGCTCTCTCTACCTCATTAGAACGCAGCGATGAAGCTCCCTTTTGGCGGGAAAAAAGTGTACCGTTGTGTGAAGCTATTTTAAGTGTTCTCATCCCTCTTCGTGAACAAAATTTACTTTTTGATCCAGAGGGAAATCACTGCAGCGAATTAACGCCTGAACTTTTTTTACGCTGGTGCGATCTGTTTAGTCTTCGAACCCTCGCTTTTACCCTAGCGAAAAGTAATAATGAGGGGAAACTTCTTCGGACAAAAATCGACACCGAAACCTATCAGCCGATCGACTTGGAGATACTGGGAACATATCTCAGCGGTTACAGTGTTAATCTCGATAACGAAATGGTTGATTTTCCGGTAACAAACTACAATCTCCATATCGGTATGACCACACTCCTCACTAAAATACTCAAAGGAAACAGTTAATGCAAGAGATGCAACCCCTCCATGTCAAAAGCTACCTCTCACAAGGAGAGATCAATCAACTTCTCGAAAAGGTCGAATACATCCTGATGGCAGCCCCATCGATGATGAACGAGAATGAACTCCCAATCCATTTCACTATCATCCTCAATACTGCTGAGCTAATCCCCGAGGATATCCGATCTCTTCTTTTGGAAAAATTCTGCCGTGAACTCGGTATCACCGCGACCTCTCATGTGCTAAGCAACCGTGAGCGAATCGCCTTTGCCCTGACGACCCAAGAGACTCCGATGCCCAAACACATCGTCGATGATGCCGAAGCAAATAGTATCCCGTGGACGCTACTGCATATTATCGATTTTTTAGGGGATTCAGAAGAGTTCAAAGAGGCGAAAGACGGTCTCAGCGGGTGGAGTTATAGTTATAACTGATTACACACCGCTTCGATCTCTGCCACACTTTTGGCAATCATAGCCGAGAGGTTCTCATACCCTTCTTCAGTAACGAGTATATCATCCTCGATACGGATACCGATACCGCGATAACGTTCAGAGACGCTCTCATCATTGGCGCGGAAATAGAGTCCCGGCTCAATCGTCATCACCATCCCTGCCATAAAAGCCAATGATTCCCCTAATTCATCAACATATGGGCACGGATCATGAACATCCAGCCCCATCCAGTGCCCTATCCCGTGCGGAGCGTATTTTTTATGCTCTTTGGCTTCCATCAATGCGCTTCGTTCACCGCTCAAAATCCCCAAGTTTATCAAAGCATCACAGAGAAGCTCTTCACTGTAGGTTTGAAGCCAATCGCGTTTCACACCAGGTTTGATCGCTTCGATAACACGAAGCTGAACATCCAAAACCGCACTATATATTTCACGCTGAGCATCAGAAAATTTCCCGTTGATTGGAAAAGTGCGTGTTATATCGCTCGCATAGAGTTCCCATTCACACGC
>JBFYRD010000174.1:0-4126 GCA_041302405.1 Sulfuricurvum sp. | reverse complement strand
GTTGTTGGAGCAAGTCGAAACCCTCGTTGAAACGGCTAAAAAAGGTTCATCACTAAAAAAAGATGCCCAATTTAGCCTTTTTGGGGATGATGAAGAGGTAACGGCAGTAGAGTTGAGCCTCAAAAATATGGAGGAGTTCGACCTCAAAACCCTCCTTGATTTCGAGAAAGACACCCTCGGATTCTACGTCTCCGGTCATCCGCTCGATAACTTCCGCGAGCAGATCGACGCGATCAACTATACCCTATCATCCGAAGTGGAAAACATCGAGGACGGTTCCACTGCCATCTTTATCGGTAAAGTCGAAACGATCACGAAAAAGATGTCGAAAAAAGGATCAATGTTCGGGCTTGTGAGTTTGATGGACTTCCACGGCAATATCGAGGTTATGCTCTTTAGCGACAGGGTTGATCAGCTCGAAGCGATGGATCTCGATGAGCCGATTGCGTTCAAAGTAAAAGTAACCCATACTGAGATGTTCACCCGCATCAGCGTCACCAAGATTATGACCCTCAATGAAGCGAAAAAAGAGGCGAAAAAAGTAGAGACCAAGATCGTCGAAAACCTCCCGCCGCAAGAGCCGTTGCAACTGCGTATCCGTCTCAGTGACAACCTCGAAACACTAGAAAAGCTCTACACCCTCGTCCGCCGTCATCCGGGACGCCGAGAGATTAAACTCACGATCGTCTCGAAACTCGCCGATGTGGTGATCGATTCGGCGATACGGGTGGATAACAAGGTGATTGAAGAGTTAAGTGCGTTGGAAGATGTGGATGTGATTTAAAAATTTTAGTAAAAAAGTGCGTGGGAAAGTATCACGAAATATTTGTTATAATGTTTTAACTTTCCATGAGGAAACATATATGGCTGAATACCAATCCATTATCACCATCAACCCTCAAATTCGTTCAGGTAAACCCACAATCCGTGGTATGCGAATCAGTGTCTATGACATTCTTGATATGCTTGCAAACAAGATGAGTTTTTCCGATATCATCGAAGATTTCCCCGAACTCACCGAAGAGGACATTCTCGCGGCACTCTCCTATGCGGCGGATAAAGAACATAAAGTTTCGATCTGCGCATGAAGCTTTTGTTTGACCAGAATCTCTCGTATAGATTGGTCGCGAAAGTGAGTGATATTTTCCCTGAATCAGCGCACGTTGCCGCATTTAGTCTCGATAAAGCTTCCGATTATGATGTCTGGGAATTTGCTAAAACGAACGATTTTGTCATCGTGACCAAAGATTCTGATTTCAACGATCTCACCACCTATCACGGCTTTCCCCCTCATATTATTTGGCTTCGTTCGGGCAATAGTTCTGTTGATAAAAATGCTGAGCTTTTGTTGGGGTATGCGGAGCAAATTAAAAGGATGATTTCGGGCAATGAAACGGGTATTGTCGAAGTTATTGGGTAATAAATAATTAAATTTGAATAGAAAGAGTAATTATGCGCGAATTTAACGAAGAGATGATCAGTTTTATCGATGCTTCTCCGACTCCGTTTCATGCGGTGGAGTGGATGTCAAAAACACTCGAATGTCGAGGATTCATTCGTCTTAACGAAGACGAAGAGTGGGCTCTTGAGATAGGGAATGATTATTATGTTACCCGTAATGAATCCTCTATCATTGCCTTTACCTATCCGCCGTGCCAAGAAAAAGGATACACCATCGTCGGTGCCCATACCGATTCACCCCATCTGCGTCTCAAACCCAATCCGCTGACCACCTCGGCAGGGGTAAAACGGCTCGGAGTTGAGCCTTACGGCGGAGTGTTACTGGGTCCATGGTTTGACCGCGATCTCGGATTGGCAGGACGAGTTGTCTATCTGGAGGGAGAGGTACGCAAAGAAGCTTTGATCAATATTGACCGTCCTATCGCCTTTATCCCCTCGCTTGCTATACATCTCGATCGTGAAGCCAACAGCTCCCGATCTATCAACGCCCAGAGCGACATCGTCCCCATTATCGCGACGGGAGAGATCGATTTCGAGGCTTTTCTCCTTTCTCAGATTCAAGACGATACGACGGGGCTTACTCTTTTAGCGCATGAGCTTAGTTTTTATGATCTCCAAAAAGGATCATTTGTGGGGGTCAATGGCGAATTTATCACCAGTGCACGTTTGGATAATCTCCTCAGCTGCTATGTAGGTATGCATGCATTGCTTGAAACCTCTTATCCAATGATGTGTGCATGTATGGATCATGAAGAGGTGGGGAGTGATTCTCATGTAGGATCAGGGGGGACATTTATGGAAGAGACCCTTCGTCGTATCGCAGGAGAGAATTTTACAACGCTTATGCGCCGCTCACTTATGGTTTCATGCGATAATGCCCATGCCTTACATCCGAATTTCCCGAGCAAACATGACTCAGAACACGCTCCGATTTTGAATCAAGGGGTAGCGGTCAAGATCAACTCTAACCAGCGTTATGCGACGTCTGCACGGACGCAAGGGCGATTTGTTCAGTGTGCTAAAGCATTGCATCTCCCTACTCAAACTTTTGTTACTCGCAGCGATATGGGGTGCGGAAGTACCATCGGGCCTATCCTATCAACACGTTTGGGGATTGAGACGATTGATGTTGGTGTTCCGACGTTGGGAATGCACTCGATTCGTGAGCTCTCCGGGATTAGTGATGCTTATGGTTTGTACCGCATTTTAGTCCATGTGGGTGATTTTTGATGTCTGAAGCGATATCCCCGGCAGAATTAAAATCCCTTATCGATCAAACATACAAAGTCGAAGAGGAGTATGTAGCTCTTCGACAATCGTACGATCATCTTCAAAGTACGATTGAACAAGTAATTGAATTTTTACCGAACGCGATTTGGATTGTTGAAACGGATGGTTCAATTTTTTTGCGAAATTCTCAGGCTAATGCTTTGAATGCTTTGTTTGAGACACTCCGCTTTGGAGAAGAAGATTATGAGGCACATTTTGAAGAACGTTCTTACTTGATTAAGTCAGCTCATCATAATGAAAAATACCTTTTCAGCGCAACCGATATTACGGAACAAAAACGGAAAGAAAATCTGGCAACTATGGGACAAATGGCCGCACATTTGAGTCATGAAATCCGAAATCCTGTTGGTTCTATTGCACTTTTGGCATCTGCACTTTTAAAAAAAGTGATTCCTGAAAATCGTCCTATTGTGGAAGAGATTCAAAAATCTCTGTATCGGATTGAGAGGATTATCAAAGCGACATTGATGTTTTCAAAAGGGGTAAGCGCTCAAAAAAATAGACTGCGCTGGGGACAAATACGTGAATCATTGATAAGTGCGATCGGTTATTACAGTTACGCTAAAAATATTGAGTTTGTGTTTCCTCAAGAAGATTTTGAACTCTTTGGGGATTTGGATTTATTAACAATGTTATTTTCAAATTTCGTTTTTAATGCTATTGATGCGATTGAATTGGATGATGAAGATGAGGGGACAATCCAGATTACGCATAGAAAAACGAAAGAGATGCATATCTTCGAAATTTATGATAGCGGAATTGAAATCGAAAATGAAAAATGGCTTTTTGAGGCCTTTAAAAGTACAAAAGAGAGAGGCAATGGATTAGGACTGGTACTCTCAAAAAATATCGTTGAATCACACGGCGGAGAGATTACGCTGTGTGAGGGTGAACGAAAAGGTTTTCGTTTCACCTTATTGCTCTAAAGAGGTTTTGGTTCTCCTAAGTAATATCCTTGGAGATAGTCTACCCCTAATTCTTTGCATTTATTGTAGACTGCTTCGGAATGGACAAATTCGGCAACCGTTTTAAATCCAAGACGTTTTGAAAACTCAGCTACGGCGATTAAGATCGTTTGGGCATTGGTGTCTGTATCGATATTGCGGATTAGGGAACCATCAATTTTTAGAATATCGACATCAAGACGTAGAATATGGGCAAAATTGGAATATCCTGTACCGAAATCATCGATAGCAATACGGCATCCAAACTGTTTTACTTCTGCAATAAAAGAAGAAACTTCTTGATAATTTTCGATCCCTTCACTCTCTAAAAGTTCGAAAATAATTCGTTTTGCGTGTGTAGTAGTGCGAAGCTTTTGTATTAAAAAGTTTTTGGTCGGACTATCGAAAATGTCATCAACAGAAAGATTAAT
>JBFYRD010000173.1:0-3573 GCA_041302405.1 Sulfuricurvum sp. | reverse complement strand
AATTTTCGTGATTATAGCCAAAATCGGGATAGATTCCGTGTCGTGGCACGGAACCTCAAAGAGGTTCTTGTTCCCTATATGGTATGACGGGAGAGAAAGAGCGGAGATTAACGGAAAGTTGTGCCACCGTCAACAATGATCGTTTGTCCGGTGATCCAGCTTGCCTCTTCGGTACAAAGGAAATAGACAGCTCCCGCGATGTCGTTCGGGCTTCCCATACGGTTAAGGGCTGAGCGTTTGATGGTTTCGGCTTTGACCTCTTCGTAGTTGGTAAATGCTTTGAGTGCATCGGTATCGATCGGTCCGCCTGATACGGCATTGACACGGATGTTCATTTCGCCGAGTTCTACTGCCGCGTATCTCGCCATCGCTTCTACGGCGGCTTTGTTGGTTCCATGACCTGCATAGTTTTCGATGTAGATGAGATTACCGGTACTTGACATTGTAACTACCGCACCTCCACCCACTTTTTCCATCCGTTTTGCCGCTTCTTGGGTTCCGACGACGAACGCGTTAACCGTTGCCGTGTAGATGTTGTTCAATCCGCGTGGTTTGAGACGCATAAATTTGCCGTATCCGCCGACGACCGGACGACCGTAGATCATCGCGTTGCTGACGAAAAAGTCGATACGGTCGAAATCAGCATCAATCGCTTCAAAGAGGGGTTTGAATTCATCCGGCTCTAAAATATTAAGAGGATAAGAACGTGCTTTGATATTGTATTTGCTTTCCAACTCTTGTGCTAAAACTGCGGCGGTTTCGCCATTAGAGTTGTAGGTAAATGCAATATTGACACCCTGTTGCGCAAATTTTTCTGCGATAGCTTGCCCGATCCCTTTGGTGGCTCCCGTGATTACGAGTGTCTTGCCCTTCATATTTGACATTTTATGCTCCTACAATGTTATAATTTTTGAGTACAGTTTCGAGTTTTTTCATATTCTCAGTGCTTGGCGGAACAAGAGGAAGACGATATTCGAGGGTATCTATGAGTCCTGTAATGTACATTGCCGCTTTGATCATGACGGGATTGGCTTCTAAAAAGAGAGCTTTATTGATTGGGTATAGGTGCTCGTTCAGTATTTTTGAGCCGTTTAAATCACCAGATAGTGCTTTATCAACGAGTTGACTTTTTAGATCAGGTAAAAGATTAGAGGTAACCGAAGTGATCCCCGCACCGCCGCACGCTAAAATCGCATAATCGATCGCATCATCACCACTAAATACTTTTAGCTCTGGTCTGCGAGAGAGGAGTTCAATGGTACGCTCGATACTCCCAGTAGCCTCTTTGATCCCGTAAATATTTTGTACATCATCAAAAAGGCGGATTACGGTATCGGCACTAATGTCGACGATAGTGCGTCCCGGGACGTTATAGAGCATAAACGGTAACTCAGACACTGATTCGGCAATGGCTTTGTAATGCTGATACAGCCCCTCTTGTGATGGCTTATTGTAATACGGAGCTACGGAAAAAATAGCGTCAACTCCGCACTCTTGAGCCGTTTTTGCTGCTTCTATCGCTTCGGCGGTGGAGTTGCTTCCTGCTCCTGCAAGGACTTTAGTAGAAGTTCCTTTGCAAACTTTTACGGCAATCTCCATGCAAATACGGTCTTCTTCATAGGTCAGGGTTGCGCTTTCACCGGTTGTTCCGATGGGGCAAACAGCGTTAATGCCATTGTTTATTTGTCGTTGAATAAGTTCCGCATATTTTTGCTCATCGAGTTTTCCGTTTTTAAACGGGGTTATCAAGGCAGTCGTTGATCCTGTTATAAGATTCATTTTTTTCCTTTTCGTAGGATTATCGTTGTTGATTTTTCGGGAATTAGGTACTGTGCCGCCACTTTTTGGATCTCTTCAGGTTTTAATGCTTCAATCGCTGCTTCGTAGTTCATAAGCGGTGCAATATCTCCGCGAGCGAGGTAGCTTCCGAACAAATCGGCTACCGATGTTGAGCTCTCCAGTGAGTAGATAAAATCGGATTTGGTATTGATTTTTACTTTGTCTAATTCTGCTTTATCTACGTGCTTCTTTTGGAGAGTATGGATCACATTCCAAATCTCTTTTTCCACCTCTTCGGCTTTCACTCCGTTGTTGCATACTGCTAAAAAGAGGAAAACGCCCGGATCGATGTTTTCCATATTGTAGGCATAAACCTGATTGACCAACCGCTTTTCGTCCACCAATAAACGGTTTAAGCGAGAACTTTTCCCAGAACTGAGCATTTCACTCAAAGCAGAGAGTTTTGGTTGATCGGCGTGTTGAAAATTCGGGATCGGGAAGCTGATGGCGAGCATCTCTACTTCACTCTCTTTGATCACCTCTACCCGACGTGCACCGTCTTGTTCAGGTTCGATCACTTTTTTCACCGGAATGTCGAGGGTGTTGGCAACATGGGCGAAATGTTTTTCAGCTTCTTCGAAAACTTTTGCCGGTTTAATATCACCCGTTACGATCAAAATGGCATTTTTCGGCTGATAGTAAGTTTCATGAAAAGATCGGATATCTTCTAATGTCCATGTCTGGATATCGTTCATAAATCCGATCGGTGTCCAGTGGTAAGGGTGATAAACGTATGCACTGTTAAAGAGGCGGAAGTAAAGGTACCCCATCGGATTGTTATCGGTTCTCCATCGGCGCTCTTCGGCAACGACGTTACGCTCGGGTTGGAACTCTTCGTCTTTGAGATTAAGGTTTTGCATCAATTCTGAAAAAAGTGAAAGCGATTTTCCCAAATTTTCACTGCTAGATTTGATATAGTAATGGGTGAAATCAAATCCCGTTGAGGCATTGTTCATCCCTCCGACACTTTTTACCTCTTCGTCAAACTCGCCTGCTTTGAGATTTTTGGTCGATTTAAAATTCATATGCTCTAGCATATGGGCGATTCCGCTTTTTCCCATCACTTCGTTACGACTTCCTACTTTATAAAAAATATCAGTGGAGATAACGGATGAGCCGTTATCCATCGGGATGGCAACGATTTGCAATCCGTTGGAGAGGATTTTCGTTTCATAATGAGGGAGCGATGAGGCCATTAGGGTTCCTAGAGACAAAATTGTTGCAATGAAGATTTTCATTGCCGATCTGCACCGATTGCTTCAGTGATCGAGGTGAAACCGTCCGATGCCAAAAGATCGATTAGACCGCTGTTGATCTCTTCGATCACTTCCGGACCTTTGAAAATCAACGAGGTATAAATCTGGACGAGTGAAGCCCCTGCACGGATACGACGATATGCCTCTTCGGGAGTGCTTATCCCACCGACACTGATGAGGGTTGTTTTGCCATAAAGTTCACGTGCAATCGCATCAAAGAGGTAAAAACTGCGTTCACGCAACACTTCACCACTTAAGCCCCCGATATCTTCAGGTTCACTGACGAGAGAGTAATCGATAGTAGTATTGGTTGCAATGATTCCATCAGCTCCGCTCTCAACTGCATGGACACAGAGTGCTACGGCTTGGTCTTCGTTCATATCAGGAGCAATTTTGAGCAAAATAGGTTTATTGGTCAGCGCTTTTGCTTCGGCGAAGAGTTGTGAAATGAACGATTCGTTTTGGAGATCACGCAATC
>JBFYRD010000172.1:0-3492 GCA_041302405.1 Sulfuricurvum sp. | reverse complement strand
AGAGGCTCTTCGTCTCTATATCGATTTCAAAAAAGGGACTCTTGCAAATTCAATCGTAGCTGAGAAAGTCACCATCAGTGAATCATCATCTCCGTTTGCCCCTGAACTTTCAAAAGAGATTACACAACTCAATGAACAAAAGCCTTTCTTAAAGCCTAGAAAAGTTGGCAACGATTATTTAGTTATCAAATTAGATAAAGCGGTTTCATCACGTCCGATGAATTATGAAGAAGCCAAAACAAAAGTTACTGCTCTCTATCTTAATGAGGCCAAAAAAACCAAACTGCAAGAGTTAGCGCAAAACAGTTTTAAAACCTTTACTGGCAATAGCAGTGATTTCATAACACGTAATGACAGCACGAAGTTAGCCGGTTTAACAGCGCAAGAAGGATCAGAGTTTTTATCAAAATTGTTTGCTTCCAAACAAAAACAAGGTTTTATCACTTTAGAAAATGGAAATGTTATAATCTATAACGTTTTGGAACAAAAGTTGCTTCAAGATAAAACATTAGCGGATGAGAATACCGTAGCGAAGCTCAAAGGGAGTTTGTTAGATCAAGGGCTTATTAAAGCACTTGAGAGCAAATACCCTGTTGAAATCTATGTAGAGGGGATTTGATTTGAAACGAACTGTTTTAGCCATTGATATCGGCTCAACTAAAGTTTGTGCACTCATCGCGGAAATCGACGAAGACAACAGTGCACAAATCATTGGGGCTGGAATCGCAAAAGCACAAGGGCTTCGCAAAGGAAGCATCACCA
Source organism: Sulfuricurvum sp. (assembly GCA_041302405.1). GTDB lineage: Bacteria > Campylobacterota > Campylobacteria > Campylobacterales > Sulfurimonadaceae > Sulfuricurvum. The sequence goes on along the minus strand of JBFYRD010000172.1, from coordinate 2,730 downwards.
ACATTGAGCTCGCATCAAAATCAATCAAAAGTGCACTGAACGATGCTAAACGAGTAGCCGGAACTGAACTGCGAAGTGCTATTGTAACGATTTCAGGTGCCTATACAAAAAGCCTTAATTCTAGCGGTATTGTCAACATTCCTAACAAAGAGATCACCCTCAATGAGATCCAACGGGTTATGCATACTTCCTTGTATAATGCCAATATTCCGAATGAATTTGAAGTGCTTCATGCCCTTCCGTATAATTTTAAAGTTGACGATCAGGATTTTATCGAAGATCCTCTGGGTATGAATGCTGCACGCTTAGAAGTTGAAACCCATATTATCACTACCCAAAAAAGCAATCTTAATAATTTGCGTAAAGCGGTAAAAGCCGCAGGAGTCGAAGTAGAAAGTGTAGTCCTCAGCGGCTATGCTTCCGCTATCGCTGTTTTGAATGCAGATGAAAAAGAGCTCGGAGCTGCTGTTGTCGATATGGGTGGAAATACGAGTAACATCGTTATCCACTCAGGTCATGCAATCCGTTATAACGATTTTTTAGGTGTCGGCTCAAACCATATCACGAACGATCTATCTATGGCATTGCACACTCCGCTTCACACTGCTGACAATGTCAAAATCAATTACGGGTCGCTTTATGCCCCAAGCAACGACTTGATTGAACTTCCGGTTATCGGAGATGAAAGCTCAAGTCATGAGGTCTCTCTCGAAGTTGTCCATAACGTTATTTATGCACGTGTTGAAGAAACCTTAATGATCATCGCTCAATCCATCGAAAAAAGTGGTCTTAAAGAACATATGGGAGCCGGTGTTGTCCTCACCGGTGGTTTTACCAAAATTGAAGGCTTACGCGAATTGGCAATTGCAATTTTAGACAATATGCCTGTACGCCTCGCTAAACCTACCGATATCGGAGGACTTTTTGATACCCTTAGAGATCCATCCTACTCAGGTGCAGTAGGATTAGTCAAATATTTGGCTGGCGGCTATACCCCATACGAAATTGATGTAAATCGTCGTATGCGACATGCCAGTGAAGAACCAATCCCGACTCAAAATCCCGTCCATGATGAGACGCCTAAATTTGAGCAAACTGCTTCTATCTCTACTCCTTCTCCTACAGCGGGTCCCATACCGCAGCCGATGAAGGAAGAGAAGAAAGCAGAAACCACCAAAATGGTCAATATCACGGAGAAAAAAACCGTAGATGGTGATCAACCAAACCCAATTTCCAAGTTTTGGAATTGGGCAACTCAACTATTTTAATCACGTCAAGGAGCAAGCATGGAACCATTTTCAATTGAAGAATCAACAACTCTCACAGGAGCGCGTATCGTAGCAGTCGGTGTCGGCGGCGGCGGCGGAAATATGATCGGGTATATGCTTAAAGAGCAAATCCCGGGTATTGAGCTGATCATTGCAAATACAGATGCTCAAGTCTTGGAACAAGGTTCAGCGGCGACCAAAATCCAACTCGGTGCAAAACTGACCAAAGGTCTTGGCGCGGGAATGAAACCTGAAGTGGGCAAAGAATCTGCCATAGAGAGCTATGAAGATTTAGCAAACGCGCTTACTGGTGCTGACATCGTATTCGTAGCGGCAGGTCTTGGCGGCGGTACGGGTACGGGTGCAGCACCTATCATTGCTAAAATTGCAAAAGAAGTGGGTGCTTTGACAATCGCAGTTGTCACTAAGCCGTTCTCATTTGAGGGTAAAAAACGTCTTAAACTTGCAGAAGACGGTTTGAACGAACTCAAAAACGAATCAGATTGTATTGTCGTTATTCCAAACGATAAACTTCTCTCGATCATCGATCCTAAAATGGGGATCAAAGAGAGCTTTAAAATCGTTGACAGCGTACTCGCTCGCGCCGTAAGCGGAACATCAGGCGTTATTCTCGCCAGCGGTGACAATGACATCAACCTTGACTTCGCCGACTTACAAACGGTTATGAGCCATCGTGGATTGGCTCTTATGGGTGTGGGCGAATACAAAGGTGAAAATGCTGCCTATGAAGCGATTAAAAATGCAATTGAATCTCCATTGCTTGATAACATGTCGGTTAACGGTGCACTTGGTGTATTAGTACACTTTAGTATGCATCCTGAATTTCCGTTTATGGAACTCTCAGCAGCTATGGACGTGGTTCATAACAGTGTTGATGATGCTGCAGACGTTATCTTCGGTACAACAACAGACGAAAACCTTCCGAAAGATTTTATCCGTATTACCCTTGTGGCTACCGGATTTGAGAAAAAAGCGGCAATGGGAATCAATAATCACGAATTTGAAAACAAAGAGGTCATTGCTGCCGCTGCTGTAAAACCTCGTGTTGTTGTTCGCCCTGCGATGGTTGCCAACGGCGACTACACTGAAGATTTCCTAGACGTACCGACATTCATGCGTCAACAAAGAGATTAATCTCTCTTTCCATGCTCTCATTTGACACGCTCATAAAGGCCAAAACGCTCCTTGGTCTGAGCGACAAAGCTACCCTCTCCGACATCAAAATCCGCTACAAAAACATGATGCAACAATGGCATCCCGACAAACACCCTAATGATCCCGATACTGCTCATGCCATGAGTACTCAGATTAATGATGCCTATGCCGTACTCCTCGAATACTGTGCTAAATTTGAATTTAATTTTGATGAAGAGCATTTGAGAGAGAAAACACTCACTCCGCAGGAGTGGTGGACGAAAAAGTTCGGGGGGAGATAATTAAG
>JBFYRD010000169.1:0-6793 GCA_041302405.1 Sulfuricurvum sp. | reverse complement strand
ACGTTAGAGGCTTCGAGGTTTCCGCTTCGTACGATGGCTCCCGTGATGGCATTGCCATTAGCATCGGTCCAAAAAAGAGGTTTGCCGCTATCAGCACTTTCTTGATAGTAGGTTCCCCCCTCGCGGTTGAGTCCCTGATCATTTTGAAAATGATAAACAGCAATTCGTCCGATAGCGCTTTGACGACCATTGGAGAAGTCGGCGACAATAACACCGTTAGCGTTAATACCGTATTTGGTGAGAGTTCCTCCCGATACCCCATCAGAACGAGATGAGCCACTAGTACCAACACCGTCGATCGAAATGACACCACTATACCCGGTTCCTAGATCAACAGAGACTTGAGTTCCATCATTATTCATTGAGGTGATATCGAAACTTGAAAGAGCCCCAGACTCACCAAAAATTGCTTGACCATTTTTAGTATCATAAACGATACTGCCATCATTGGAAACAACAGTGGCAATAACATCCCAAGCGACCCCTGTAGTAGGTTGTGTTGCGCTCATATTGAAGGTGAGTTTGAGGCGATTAACATCATTTGCAGCACTGATAACATTAGAGCTAATAGTGCGGGTTTCATTTTCGACCCCGAGGTTACCAAAAAAACTTGTTTCCGTTGTCGGAACTACGGGATAGGCTAGACGAGTCGGAAATTGTAAAATACCTTGTTCGTTCGCGCCGGTTAATTCCGCTTCATTGGTCGGATTGGTAATTACATAGGCACCGCTGACACCATTAGTATCGAAATCACCATAATCAAACGTACCGTTATAGGCAAAATTGGTAAGCATAGTCCCTTTTATGTATTTTCCATCTCCGGTTACAAGGCGCGCTGATTCTGAATTGACATCTCCTGCAACTTGTTGAAATCTATCGAATTCAAAACTTCCATCGCGTGTATAATAATGCTTATCTTTAGTTGTCATAACACCGAACCAGCCGTTACCTTCTATTGCTAGATCATTAAATCGATCCGATGGCATAAGGGCACCTTGCTGCATTTGAAAACTGGTGGCTTGAAGTTTGACCCCGTGGCCTATATCATTGGAGGTAGGGGTATTGTTGCCGATTACTTTGCTGAAAAGATCGGCAAACTCGGTAGTGGTTGCTTTGTAGCCGGTCGTGGCGACATTGGCAAGATTATCAGCGATAACGTCTAACCCATATTGATGGGTTTGAATTCCGGTAATACCTGAATAATATCCTTGGGTCATGCTATTTTCCTGTCACTTCTTTGATCGAACTGAAATCAACATAGTTTGATCCAAGTTTTGCATAGGTTTTACCACTGTCAAATTTGATCGCTTCAATCGGATAAAGTCCTACACGTGAAGTAGCGGATGTTCCATCAGCTTTGGTGTAAGTGGACTCGACGTAGTAAATCCCCTCATCGAGCGTCGCACCGTTATTATTTTTTCCATCCCAAGTATATTTGGCAATTCCGGCATCGGTAGCACCGATTGCCATTGTTCGCAAAACATTACCGTTATTATCGAGAATATTGACATTCCCAGTTGTTACATCATTTGGATAGTAAAGTTCAAAATCAACTTTCCCCCCCTTTTCGAGAACAACGGCGTTACTTCCGGTATCGGCAATTTTACCGATGGCGGCAATCCCTGAGTATTGCATGGAAGAGTTGAGTGATGCCGCCAGCGCTTCAAGTGCTTTATTGGTATTTGAACTCGCCTCCATGGCTGCGAGTTGTGACGTTTGAGTCAAAATTTTCTCACTGTCCATTGGGGCGGTTGGATCTTGATATTTGAGTTCAAGCAGGAGCAACTTTAGAAAATCGTCTTTTCCTAATATGCTGTTCGGATTGACCGTACTGGTTTGTGTTGTGGTAGAAGCAGCACCTAATGTGTTGCCGTATGCATCGATAGCCATAATATTCTCCTCTAGTTACGCGTAATGCGGAATGATGATTTCAAGAGCGCTTAACTGCTCTTCGTTCAGGGTGAGTTCTTCGAACGACTCATACGATTTGAACCCATTTCGACGTTGTTCTTGTTGATGCTGTTGGTGCTGCGCGTTGTTTTGTGGTTGATTTTCTCCGCCTGACATAAAGTTCATCGTAGCATTGGTGATTCCCTGCGCCGCTAACTGTGCTTTAAGCTCTGTCGCATTGTGGGCTAGAAATGTGACACTCGTGGTGTTATTGGACTGAATATTGACATGAACGTTGTTGCCGCGTTGAATCAACGTCACTTCCACCTCTCCCAGTTTCTCAGGATTGAGTTTCATCGTGAGTCTTGTAAATGGGGGTTTATACTCTTGGACAGCTTCTTTTAGGTCACTCGCGAAAAGTCGCATACTTTGTTGCGCTTCTTTTGACTTTACCTCGAGTGAATCGGCTTTAAGCGACTGAATGTTTTTGCTCCCCTCCGTCTCAACTTTTAGGCCGTTACTTTTTTCATTTTGCCCCTCAGTAGTATCTTGTGTACCGTGCAAAAGGCTTATCAGGGTTTCATTTTTTGCTTTCTCCGGTGTTGCATGTGCTAGAGATTTGTCATCATTTTTTTTGAGTGTTTCTGCGGAACCCTTTGCATCCTCAGTTGTACCGGATTCTTTTGAACGGGCATCAACACTTTGCAGTAATGCTTTAAGAGATCCGGTTCCTGCTTTCTCGGTAGTCTCTTTTTGGGTAGATTCTATCGAACTTGTTTGTGTATTTTTTTGCTCTTTCCCTTTTATGTCACCCAAGAGTTGGGTTATCGCTTCAAACGGAGTTTTTTCAGCTGTGGTAGTAGGTAGAGCAGCCAGTACTTTAGCCTCTAAAAGAGGCTTCGAGAGCAATTCGGTCGTGAACGATGCTTTCTCTTCCGGATCGGTGATCAGGGTAGATAGCTGAATGGATTGAGGCTCTAGTCCCAATTTTTGAGCCAACTGCACTAATCCTATTAATGTTTTAGGAAGAGTAGTAATATCTTTTTGGTATTCGGGAGCCTTTTGTGTAATCTCGTTTTTTAGGAACTCTTTGGCCTTGTGCATGAGGGTACGAACCTGATTATCCGAGAACGTTCCAAGAAGTTCTTTGGAGATAAGCGCGGATTCTTTTTCTTCACCACCGAGCAATAGTGATTGCAATTCTTTAATCGCGGTGCTTTTCAGATCAGAATTTTTTGTAGAAAGATGTTGAATCGAGGTGCTTTTGGGATCAATAAGGGTTTTGAAATCATTAGATTTTACCACTTTTGACTCATCAGCCGTAGATTGTTTTCCAAAAGTAGACAAAAGTTTTGAAAACAGATCATTCGATTTTGTATTTGACGTTTTGGTGTTTCCGCCCAATAGATCGGCAAGTGATCCTTGAGCCTTTGTCTCTTTGCTTTGAATGATCATGGATGATCCTTATTCGAGCGCACATTGAACGCTCTTTTGGTTAAAGTAATACAGTAAAGCAAAAAATATTCCATTCTCGTAAGTAACCTATTGGTAACAATATTCATTTGCCTTAACATTTCCTTAACCTTATGTGAGATATAATCCGCGAAAATCTTTGCCCTCATTTTAAAGGACAGCAATGCAAAAAATTCGTAACATCGCCGTAATCGCGCACGTTGACCACGGTAAAACGACTTTAGTTGACGGGTTGCTTAAGCAATCCGGTACATATGGAAGCCACGAACAAGTGAATGAAAGAGCTATGGACTCTAACGCCCTTGAAAAAGAGCGCGGGATAACCATTCTCTCTAAAAACACGGCAGTTCGTTACGGCGATCACAAAATTAACATTATCGATACTCCGGGCCACGCCGACTTCGGTGGAGAAGTTGAGCGTGTTTTGAAAATGGTTGACGGGGCTTTGATCCTTGTTGATGCGTATGAGGGTGTTATGCCTCAGACGAAATTCGTTGTTAAGAAAATGCTTGCGCTTGGAATCAAGCCAATCGTTGTTATTAACAAAATCGATAAGCCATCTGCTGATCCTGAGCGTGTAGTAGATGAAGTATTCGACCTTTTCGTAGCGATGGATGCGACGGAAGATCAACTTGATTTCCCTATCGTTTACGCTGCAGCACGTGATGGTATCGCGAAAATGGACATGTCTGAGCCAGATGGCGATTTCAAATGTTTGTTTGACACGATCTTGAACAAAGTACCTGAGCCTACCGGTGATGCTGAAAATGCTACTCAGTTACAAGTTTTCACCCTTGACTACGATAACTACGTTGGTAAAATCGGTATCGCCCGTATTTTCAACGGTAAAATCGCTAAAGGGGATAACATCCTTCTTGCAAAAGCCGATGGCGAAATGGTCAAAGGGAAAATTTCTAAATTGATCGGATTCCTCGGGTTGAACCGTATGGAGATCCAAGAAGCGGAAGCTGGTGACATCGTTGCGGTTGCCGGTATCGAAACCGTAGACGTTGGGGATACTATCTGTGATCCACAAAACCCTATGCCACTCGATCCTATGCACATCGAAGAGCCTACGTTGACCGTTGTTTTCTCGGTTAATGATTCTCCGCTTGCAGGTCAAGAGGGTAAACACGTTACGGCAAACAAAATCCGTGAGCGTCTTGATGCAGAGATGAACACCAACGTAGCAATGCGTTATGAAACGGTTGGAGAAGGTAAATTTATCGTTTCCGGTCGTGGCGAGCTTCAAATCACGATTCTTGCAGAAAATATGCGTCGTGAAGGTTTCGAGTTCGGTATCGGACGTCCTGAAGTTATCGTAAAAGAGATCGAAGGGGTCAAATGTGAACCATTCGAGCACCTTGTTGTTGACCTTCCGGCTGAGAATGCAGGTACGATTATCGAGCGTCTCGGTCGTCGTAAAGCGGAAATGAAAGCGATGATTCCAATGGGTGAGGGCTTTACTCGCGTAGAGTTCGAAATCCCTGCACGTGGTTTGATCGGTTTCCGTGGTCAGTTCTTGACTGATACCAAAGGTGAGGGTGTAATGAATCACTCTTTCTTGGAGTTCCGCCCTTACACCGGTAATGTTGAGAGCCGCCAATACGGAGCGTTGATCTCTATGGAAGACGGTGTTGCGTTAGCGTACTCATTGTTCAACCTCCAAGATCGCGGTGTCCTTTTCACAGCGCCTCAAACGAAAGTGTACAAAGGTATGATCATCGGTGAGCACAGTCGTTCAAACGACCTTGACGTTAACCCGATCAAAGGTAAAGCACAATCAAACGTTCGTTCATCAGGTGCCGATGAAGCGATTAAACTCGTTCCGCCACGTGATATGAACCTTGAGCGTGCGTTAGAGTGGATCGAAGACGATGAACTTCTCGAAGTTACTCCGATTAGTATCCGTATCCGTAAACGTTGGTTAGATCCAAGTGATCGTAAACGTTACGGAGCTAAGAAGTAATCTTTTAATATACTTTTCTTTTTCATAAGAAAAGTATGCAAAAGAAAATCGTCTTCACAACAAATCGCTAGCGGTACGCCTTCGCACTGCTGCGGGCGACCTTGCTCTTGGTGTGTTGTGAAGACAAGAATTTTATTTATTTCCCCATCTCTTTCCCGGCAATCATCCCGCTAGCCCATGCAAAGTTAAAATTATATCCACCACGTTTTCCGACAATATCCAAAACTTCACCCGCAAAATAAAGCCCTTCTACCAGTTTTGATTCCATCGTTTTGTTATTGACCTGCGCCGTAGAGACACCGCCGCCGCTTACTTCGGCGTGTTTGAAACCGTGGGTGTCGGTCACTTCAAACTTCCATTCACCTATCAAGTGGGCGATTTTTTTGATCTCTTTGGGGTTGAGGGAAGATACGGTTGTGGAGAGTGCTATTGCAGCATCTTCGAGGAGATAGGTGATGATTTTGGCGGGGAGTAGACCGCAGAGTGCTGTATGGACGTCGTGTTTAGGGACGGAAATAAACAGTTTTTCGATGACACTAACAAGGGTGGCTCTGTCGTAGCGTGGGAAGAGATTGAGAGAAATACTAACGCGTTGTTTGTTCAGGAGAGCATGAGAAGCGCGTTGGCTGATGTCGAGAATGGCTAATCCCGAAATCCCGTACGCAGCAAAGAGGATATCTCCTGTTACTTTCATGTTACTTTTGTTGTCGATGAATAGGGTGACTTCTGCGGTTGTTTTTACCCCTGCCATTTTGTGGTGATTTTTTGAGTTTAGATGGAGCTGTACGAGGCTTGGGTAGGTGGGGATGATCTCGTGTCCGAATGCACGGGCGAAGGTGTAGCCATCTGCCGTTGCACCGAGTTGCGGAGCCGCTTCGCTCCCTGTGGCAATTAAAACGTTGTTATAGCTTTGTTTGTCATGATCGGTTTGGACGCTGAAACGGGAGTCATTTTTAGTGATCGCAGTTACTTTTGTCTCGGTGATGATTTTTACTCCCGCTTCACTCACGGAACTTTTAAGGGCAATTAATACCGATTTGGCTTCATTGGAGAGAGGGTAGCATCTGCCGTCGTCTTTGATATCGAGTAACAGCCCAATGGAGTGGCAGAACTTCTCAAAATAGTGGAAATTGAGCTGTTTGAGTGCATAGGTGACAAACTGCGGATCGGCTCCCGCATAGTCTTCTGCCGAGGCGGTGGTGTTGATAATATTGCACCGTCCGTTGCCTGAAGCCAATATTTTTTTGCCCACATTATTGTTATGTTCATAAATGGTGACATCTGCACCTGCGCGTGCGGCGAAGAGTGCTGCCATAAGACCACTGGCCCCGCCGCCGATAATTGCTATTTTATTCATGCACGTCCATATAGCTCGTTATAGAGTTCCATTGCGTAACGATCCGACATGCTGGCGATATAGTCGCTGATAACGCGGTGCGGATTACGCCGCTCACACTGCTC
>JBFYRD010000166.1:0-4975 GCA_041302405.1 Sulfuricurvum sp. | reverse complement strand
CCGTTATTATTTTATGTTACATCGGCAATACCTCTGTTGATTTGTTCATGGATGGCAAAAGTTCCAAACTCAGTGCCGCTGATTTTTACCCATCGATAGTGCAAGGCGATGTCTATTATGTCAGCGTCAATGCCACGCTAAATGAACGTATTCAAAAGCTCACACATTGGCATGATCTCAGAGTATTTATTGATTGGGATAAATATTACCCAACGATGGGGATTGATCGGATTATGGTGTGTGAAGCGGTTGAGGATGGGATTATCGTTGATGCGGGGAGTGCCATTACCGTCGATATGATGCGCGGCGGCATTTATCAGGGCGGATTCATCTCTTTGGGACTTCGTGCAATGCAGGATGCCTACGCAAGACTCTCTCCTGCTCTGGATATGTCATTTAACTTTGAGGTAGATTTGGCTAAAATGGCAAAAAATACTCCCGATGCACTCACGCTTGGGTTTTTGGCTCCTTTGATCGAGAAGATCGAGAGTTTTGAAAAACCCATTTATATGAGCGGCGGGGATGCCAAACTGCTCTCTCGTTTTTTACCACGAGCGGTGGTGGATGAAGATCTGATCTTCAAAGGGATGAAAAAGTTGATTGAAAAAGGTGTTAAATGCTAAGTGTCGCACTCCCAAAAGGGCGAATTGCCGAAGATACGTTGGAGATTTTCGAGACGATTTTCGGAAGCAGTTTTAAATTCGATGATCGCAAATTGATTTTGCAAACCGAAAATTTCAAATTTTTATTGGTACGAAACCAAGACGTTGCAACCTATGTTTATCACCAAGCTGCAGACATCGGTGTTGTAGGGCTTGATACTCTCGAAGAGCAAGGATTGGATGTTATCCGTCTTTTGGATTTACAAAAAGGGAAATGCCGTGTCGCTATCGGGATGCGTGCTGGGGAAAAGCCCGATTTTACGAAAAGCGAGATCAAAGTAGCGACAAAAATGGTGAACATTACCAAACGTTATTTCGCCGAGCGTGCAGTGGCTGCGGACATTATCAAACTCTACGGATCTATCGAACTGGCTCCTCTTGTCGGACTTGCCGATATGATTGTCGATGTGGTTGAAACAGGTAGTACGATGAAACAAAACGGTTTGGAAGTTGTGGAAACGATCATGGAATCAACGACCCATCTGATTGCCAATAAAAACAGCTTTTTTGAAAAGAAAAGTGAAGTTTTAGATATTTATGAAAAAATAAACGCTCTTCTATACGGAAAAAAATAACCAATTCACTCTTGATTAACATTCACTTTTCTTCTAGGCCTCAAAAAAGGGCTTAGATTTCCTCTTTGTAACCATTTTATTAAAGTTTTTTTGTTAGAATCAATACTATAGTATTTTATTTCTCAGGAGTTTTTATGGCACTCAAAGTAGCGATCAACGGCACAGGCAGAATTGGACTTATCGTAGCGAAAATTATCGCAGCACGTGATGATATTGAATTGGTTGCACTCAATACCACGGCAAAACCTGATATGTTGGAATATCTTTTGAAGTATGATAGTGTTCATCGCGGTGTGGATGCAAAAGTGATCGATGACAACACTATTTCGATTGCCGGGAAAAATGTCCGGATGTTTAGAGAACGCGATATTTCTCTGGTCGATTTCGGAAGTACCGGTGCTGAAGTAGTTATCGAATGTACAGGGGTGTTTTTAGATCAAGAGAGCTGCGCAAAACATCTGAAAAACGGAATTAAAAAAGTGATCATGTCTGCACCTGCAAAAGATGATTCTCCGACGTATGTTTATGGGGTAAACTCAGATGCGTACCAAGGAGAAGCGATTATCTCTAATGCAAGTTGTACTACCAACTGTTTAGGACCGATTTGTAAAGTTTTGGATGATGCATTTGGTATCGAAAACGGTTTGATGACAACTATTCACTCTTACACGAATGACCAAAATATTTTAGATGTAAAACATTCTAAAGATCCTCGTCGTGCCCGTGCTGCGGCACTTAATATGATCCCAACGTCTACGGGAGCTGCAAAAGCGATTGGAAAAGTAATGCCTCAATTGCTTGGAAAACTCAACGGCTATGCGATGCGTGTTCCTACTCCGGATGTTTCGGTTGTCGATTTAACCGTAAACCTCAAAAAAGAGGTAACCAAGGATGAGATTCATGCTGCCTTTAATGCTGCATCAGCAGGTGCTTTTAAAGGTTTGATTGAAGTAGATAACGACAAACGTGTATCATGTGATTTTATCGGTTCTACCTACAGTTCGACGTATGTTCCTGATATGACCAGTGTTGTGGATGGTAAAACCGTCAAGGTATTGGCATGGTATGACAACGAATGGGGATACAGCAGCCGTCTTGTGGATATGACCATTCTTATCGGTACACATTAATGCTTACTTACTCTAATCATTTCGACACGCAAACTCTTGGGTCTGAGATCCTTGAAAAAGGGTTTGCCGCTGTTAAGCGTGAAGCAGATTCTGGAGAGATAGGATATTATCACCTTCCCCTCTCTTCTCAGCCGCTTGTTGAAGAATTAAAAACTCTCTATTATGATATCGATCGCCGCTTTAATACGATTGCAATCATTGGGATAGGGGGATCATCACTTGGGATAAAAGCGATTGAACGACTTCTTCGTCCGAATACTCCAAATGCCAAAAAGCTCATTTATCTTGAAAATTCCGATCCGATCAGTATTATGAGCGAGATGAAGCAGATTGATAAATTCCGGACACTTTTTGTGGTTATCTCTAAATCTGGAGGGACGGTAGAAACTCTCTCAATTTTTAAACGGCTTATTGTTAGTTTTGAACTCCCTTTAGAGAACTCTGATCAGATCTTTGTTGTCAGTGATGAGGATTCGATACTTTCTCGTTTTGCGGATGAACATAAATTACGCCGTTTTGTCATTCCGGCAAATGTGGGTGGACGATTTTCCGTTCTCAGTGCCGTAGGGATGGTTCCATTGACGTTGGCAGGGTTTGATACCGCATCTATTTTAACCGGAGCACAAGCTTTTTTAAACCAGTTTTGGAATCGCCAAGAAGATCATATGCTCCAAAAAGCAGCTTTTTACGTCACCCACAGCGAAGCGTATCCGATGAATGTATTGTTCGCTTACTCAGACACGTTTGAAGAGTTTGGAAAATGGGTTGTTCAGATATGGGGCGAATCATTAGGCAAGCGCAATGCCCAAGGTTTACGGGTAGGTCTAACACCAATATCACTCATAGGTTCAGTTGATCAACACTCTTTCTTGCAACTCATTATTGAGGGACCGCTGAATAAAACCGTTACTTTTATGCATATTGAACATTCAGAAGAACATTTGATGATCCCTGAACTCTCTCTTAAACATTTGGAAAAAAGTGATTTTGTAAATGGTAAAAGTTTTAACGACCTCATTAATGCGCAGTGTCATGCAACAATGCAGAGTGTTTTACAAAGTGGGGTCAGTGTGGATGAGATCGCATGGAAACAGATTGATGAAGCCTCGGTAGGAGAGTTGATTTTGTATTATGAACTATTGACATCATTAAGTGGCGCATTGTTCGAGATCAATACCTACGACCAGCCAGGTGTTGAAATCGGTAAACAAATATTAGCAGGATATTTTCAAAAGGGTTGATCCCTTTTGAAGCGATTTATCTTAACGATTTTCCTAAATCCTCTTCGGATTCGATAATAAGATTATCCATAAGTCCGAATAATTTTTGACTTGCATCTTCCATCGCTTGGAAATTTTTAATAATTTCACCTTTGTGCTCGATGGTACAATCTTCGTTTTCAATGTAAAGCATATTTTTATGCACTTCATTATGTACGGTTGCATGGGGTTTTTCAACTTCTCTATAGCTTGTTAAGTGTGCAAAACGCTCTTTTCCTGAACCGCTATCATACCATTTACCGAGTCGGCATTCGTGATGGTTGCCAAATTTTGTTTCAAGCTTTCCATTAACAATATTTTTGTATGCGTTGGATTTAAACATAATGTGATCGATTTTAGCAAGGGTAATAAACGTTGTGTTTTCAATCGCTGTGGCCTGGATTGCAGTACTTTGAGCATCTTTGTTAAACGTGTAGAGGGTTTGTCTAAACGATTCAATCGCATGACTTGACTCCTGAGCAATTTCATTCATGTCTTCTGAGTTACTATGAATCTCGGTACTCTCTTGCTGCAGGGTTTGTACGGCGATTGCAATCTCTCCTGTCGCTTTTTGAGTTCGTTCAGCCAGCTTTCGTACTTCGTCAGCAACTACGGCAAATCCGCGACCGTGCTCACCGGCGCGTGCCGCTTCGATAGCGGCATTGAGTGCCAAAAGATTGGTTTGGTCTGCGATGTCTTTGATGAGATTGACAACGGAACTGATTTCATTCGTTTTATCATTAAGGGAATGAATTGCTTCTGCAGAAACTTGAACCAACTCTATGAGGCGGCTAAGCTTGAGAATGATATCTTCAAGTTCATTGACCGTTTCCGAAGAATTTTTTGAGGTTGTTTGACTGATTTGAGTGATATTGCCTAGCCTGATTATGGTGTTTTGGAGGTCTTTCTGGATCACTTCAAGTCCGCCTCCGACACCTGAGCCAATTTGTCCGAGTGTGCTGTTTAAAACCGATTTTTGGATATGTAAGTAATTTGAATGCATTGCATCGATTGCTTTATTGACAAAGTTACTGGCCTCTTTGTATTCCCCCTGGAGCCCTTGGACATTAATGCGTCGATAAAAGTCATCTCGACTCGCCGCTTCGACACTAGCACGAATTTCCCGAATAAATACTTCGGTCTGATCGAGCATATTGTTGGTGTTCCAGCACAGATCATTCAGTTCTCCGGAGTCTTTTATATTGGTAATACGGTTCTCTAAATACCCCTTTTCAGCACCGTTGATAACACTCGCGCCTTCGCTGATTGTCTCTTGTGTTTTGCGTATGTTTAAAAATATAAACCACGCTAGAGCAAAGTTAAAAAAGTTTAATAAACGGACCCAACTC
>JBFYRD010000165.1:0-2697 GCA_041302405.1 Sulfuricurvum sp. | reverse complement strand
CGCGAGTTAAAGATAGGAACAGCAAGAATATTGCGGGTGACGAAGCCACTCTTTTCATCGATTTTTGCTAAAAATCGGCTGTCTTCATACGGATTGTTGACAAGTTGAGCCACTTTTTTTTGAACGGTGTCACCGACGATCCCCGAATCAATACCAATGGCAATCCGCCCGATTCCATCGCTTAGTTTTGTCCAAAGCATTCCCCCCTCTTTATCGACCATAAAGATTGAACATCGTTCGGCATTTACAATTGCTTTTGCTTCTTCAGAGATACTGGGTAAGGCATCTTCAATATGATCTTGTGCATTAAGACGTTTACCAAAATCGGCAATCCGTTTATAGATTTCTATGCTCATTCTATCCCTTTTCTAATAAGTGAAGCTTCATCATCAAAGAGCATTGCGAGTTCAAGATAACCACTGATGTAATGGGCAAAAAAGATCATAAATTTAGCATCTTCAGGGGTGAATCCTCCCAGTTTATTTAAGAGCTGGAAGACACCGATAATGTGTCGATTGGAATCAAAAATGGGGATAGAAGCAAGATTTTCGGTGACAAAGCCTGTTTTATTGTCGATGGCATGAAAAAAACGGTCATCTTAGTATGGGTTGTTGACTAAAATAGGTTTTCCCTCTTTGAGGGTATGTCCTACGATTCCGTCATCTTTATGAATCATAATTTTTTCAACTCCATCGGCTAGCGTGGTCCAGAGCATTTCGATTTTAGGATTGTAGATAAAAATAGAGCATCGCTCAGCTTTGCTCACCTGCTTGGCATACTCCGAGATCATCGGTAGCCCTTCAGAGAGTGTCGGCCGTTTGAGTAAAGAGCGGCCAAATTCGGCCAGTGCGCTATAAGAAGTGGTGGATATCATTCAATTACCTCTTGTGAAGAATTCACGGAAAAGTAAATCGTATCCATTTAAAGCTAAAAATCAAATCAACAGAGCTGTAATAATGAAGATTTCCCCTAAACAGGGGAGAGGAGGATAAATTAGAGGTTGTTTGCTTTTTTGTATTCGATGATCATTGCATAGGCTTCATCTTTAAGCAACAATTTCTCTTTTTTGAGTTTTTCAAGCTCAAGATCAGTCATTGGAATGTCACCTTTTTCGACTTTAGTAATTTGATCGTCAAGATCATTATGACGATCGAAAATTTTCAAAAAGTGGGCATTTGCCGCATCATTTTGTTTCATTTGAGTGATTACATCGCGGTATTCATGTAACATTGAGTGTCCTTGCTGTGGAAATTTATTGGAATTATAGCACTACTTAATTTAAAATCCGTGGAAGAGTGATCCCTTCTTGCCCTTGGTATTTGCCGCTTTTATCTTTGTAAGAGGTTTCACACATTTCATCCCCTTGTAAAAAGAGTACTTGTGCTATCCCTTCGTTGGCATATATTTTTGCAGGAAGAGGGGTAGTGTTAGAAATTTCGATAGTAATATGACCTTCGAACTCAGGTTCGAATGGAGTGACGTTAACGATGATTCCACAACGTGCATACGTTGATTTACCTAAACAGATTGCCAAAACATCACGAGGTATTTTGAAATACTCTACCGTGCGTGCCAATGCAAAGGAATTTGGGGGAACGATACAAACATCGCCGATGAAATCAACAACGTTCATATCGTCAAAATGTTTCGGATCCACAACGGTAGAGTTAAGATTAGTAAAAATCTTAAATTCATTCGTCACACGGATATCATACCCGTATGAACTAAGGCCGTAACTGACAACCCCCATCCCTACTTGATCTTCGCAAAATGGGGTAATCATCCCCTCGTTTAATGCCTTTTCTCGTATCCATCCGTCACTTTTGAGACCCATATGCTATCCGTTCTTAATTTTATTTATGGTAGTATAGCACATCTATTACCCTACTTTTAGGAGCATTTTCCGATGGATATGAAACAAATCAAAGCACTTTTGCAAGAGTTTGACGCAAGTACTCTTTCAAAATTAAAAATTACTCAAGACGCTTTTTCAATTGAACTAGAAAAAAATATAGGTGTGGTTGCCGCACCTATGATGGCGGCTCCAGTCGCAGTAGCAGCTCCTGCTGTTGTAGCATCGGCCGTAGCTGAAAGTGCAGCTCCCGCAGCTGCAGTACATACGGGTGATATGATCGTTTCTCCTATGGTTGGGACATTTTATGCCTCACCATCTCCTGACTCGGCCCCGTTTGTAAAAGTGGGTGATCGTGTTAAAAAAGGGCAAGTAATCGCGGTACTCGAAGCGATGAAAATCATGAATGAACTTGAAGCAGAATTTGATTGTAAAATTGTAAGTATTCTTGTCTCTGATTCTCAGGCAGTTGAGTACGATATGCCATTATTTGCTGTTGAGAAGCTCTAATTATGGCGGAAATTAAACGTATTTTAGTCGCAAATCGCGGCGAGATTGCGCTTCGTGCTATTCGTACGATTAAAGAGATGGGTAAAGAAGCTGTAGCAGTTTATTCTACTGCTGATAAAGATGCATCCTATCTAAAACTTGCCGATGCGGCTATTTGTATTGGCGCCGCTCCAAGCTCACAAAGTTACCTGAATATTCCTGCAATTATCGCTGCATGTGAAATCAGCGGATGTGATGCGGTATTTCCGGGATATGGATTTTTATCTGAAAATCAACATTTTGTAGAGATTTGTACCCATCACGGGATTAAATTTATCGGACCGACGCCTGAAGTT
>JBFYRD010000164.1:0-2759 GCA_041302405.1 Sulfuricurvum sp. | reverse complement strand
TTTACCCGTACCAAACACGGAGCGAACAAACTCACCGAGTACCTCCAAAAGATCGGTATCACAGCAGCAGCGATTCACGGTAACAAAAGCCAAGCCGCACGGACAAAAGCGCTGAACGATTTTAAACTCAGTGCAGTTAGAGTTTTGGTCGCGACCGACATCGCGGCGCGCGGTATTGATATCGATGCATTGCCGCATGTTGTCAATTTCGAACTCCCGAACATCGCCGAAGATTACGTTCACCGTATCGGACGTACCGGACGTGCAGGGTGTGAGGGTGAAGCCCTTTCTCTCGTGTGTGTCGATGAAGCCGAATATTTGCGCGGCATCGAAAAACTGATCAACAAAAAACTCCCTTCTCGTATTGTTGAGGGATATGAACCTGATCCTTCCATCAAAGCTGAACCGATTCAACGCGGTCGTGGCGGAGCAGGCGGCGGCGGTGGAAATCGCGGCGGTAATGGCGGAAATCACGGAAGCAAACCTGCGCAAAAACGTGATGGAGGGCGGCATGAGCCCGCTCGCCGAGATAAAGATCGCCGCTACTAAAGATAAGATTATTCGGTAAAACGTAGTATAATCAGGTCAAATAATCAATCAGGAATAAACGGATCCCTTGTATATGATACGATTTTTAATACTTTTTATCCTTTTCTTCTCTTTCTTGTATGGAGCCAGTCTTGAAAAAGTATCGGTACAGCTTGACTGGAAATATCAGTTTGAGTATGCCGGTTACATCGCTGCACACGAAAAAGGTTTTTACCGTGACGCCGGTTTGGATGTCGAGCTTCGCGAATACGCTTCAGGGATCGATGTTGTCACAGAGGTTTTAAGCCATAAAGCGACCTATGGAATCTACAACAGCAGTATCGTTATAGACAATGGCCGTATACGCCCCATCGTATTGATGGCAACCTATCTCCAACATTCCCCTTTGATTATTGTTGCCCAAAAAGAGATCGAAAATCCTGCCGATTTGATCGGAAAAATACTCATGGGGACGAAAAATGAGTTTAAACACAGCTCCCTCTCCCTCTTACTCTCCCATTTTGGTATCACGGCTCACAACAGCCGTCTTGTTGATCAAACCTTCAGCATCGACCCTTTTGTTCAGCGTAAAGTAGACGCGATGAGTGTCTACCGCTCCAATCAGCTTTATGAACTCGATCGCCTTAAAATCCCTTATGAAGTTATCGATCCGATTGAATACGGATTTGTGATGAATGCGGGAAATCTTTTTACCTCTCACAATGAAGCGATCGACCATCCGGATCGAAGTGCAAAAATGATTGAAGCGACCAATCGAGGATGGGAATACGCCATCAATCATCCGGGCGAAATCATCGACATACTCCAAAAAAAATACGGTGTAACCAAATCGCATGAAGCTCTTGCGTATGAAGCCAAAGTGATTAAAAAGTTGATGATGACCGATTTATACGGTATCGGTGAAACCAACAGCGAGCTGACTCAACGCCTTTTTAAACAGCTTCTTCGTGCCGGTATAATCCGTGAAGATCAAAAACTAGGGCAGTTTTTATTCCAAGATATTGTTGCAAGTGCAAAGAATACCTTTCAACTGAGCAGTATTGAAAAAGCCTATTT
Organism: Sulfuricurvum sp.; assembly: GCA_041302405.1. Classification (GTDB taxonomy): domain Bacteria; phylum Campylobacterota; class Campylobacteria; order Campylobacterales; family Sulfurimonadaceae; genus Sulfuricurvum. The sequence goes on along the minus strand of JBFYRD010000164.1, from coordinate 1,154 downwards.
GGCGGACAAGAAAAAGATCAAAATGTGTGTGGACCCCGAATGGTATCCGTTTGAAGCATTGAGAGAGGGGAAACATGTCGGTATTGCTGCTGATGTGATGCGTCACTTTGAACGTAAATTGGGTATTCCGATCGAATTGGTACCTGTCACCTCATGGGATGAATCGCTTCAACTCGCTAAAAAACGCCAATGTGATATCTTCTCTCTTGCCTCTCCAACCCCGACTCGTCTCCAATACATGGACTTCACCGCCCCTTATGTGACACTTCCCATAGTAATGGTGACAACCATGGATAAACCTTTTATCGGTGATATTGCAACCCTTAAAAACCAAAAAATCAGTGCAGTCAAAGGGTATTCGATTACCGAAAAATTAAAATCTTTTTATCCGGAGCTTGAGATCGTAGAGGTTAAAACGATCACTGATGGTTTACGAATGGTTCAAAACGGTGAAGTGTACGGTTATATCGATAATCTGATGGTTGTCTCCTCCTACATTCAAAAAGAGTATACAGGGGTTCTCAAAGTCTCATCCCGACTCGATGATAAAGTAGAACTAGGGGTTGCAACCCGTAATGACGAGATCCTTTTACACCATATTTTTGAAAAATTGGTACATCAGATCGATGAACCGACGATGCAAACGATCTACAACCGCTGGACCTCCACTATCGAACAGGTAGAATGGATCGATACACGCAAAGTGACTCAGGCGCTTTTTGTATTGCTTCTCGTGTCTGCGGCGTTTGGATGGCGCTACTTTGATCTAAAACGTTACAATAAAAAACTCTTGGAGCTTTCGACGACCGATAAACTAACCGCTCTCTACAACCGCCAAAAAACCGATCAACGATTGCTCGAAGAGTATCACAAAAAAGAGCGATACGACGGCTACCATTGCAGTGTGATGATTATCGACGTCGATTTTTTTAAACACGTCAACGATACCCAAGGTCATCAATGCGGAGATCGAATTTTAAAAGAGCTTGCCGATATCTTTAAGTCTACGCTTCGAAGTACCGATATTATTGGACTTTGGGGGGGAGAAGAGTTTATGATTATAATGCCCCACACATCAGAAACACAAGCCCATAACGCTGCAGAGAACCTTCGACATACGGTAGAAGAATTCCATTTCGGTCTCGATTTTCCGA
>JBFYRD010000163.1:0-3075 GCA_041302405.1 Sulfuricurvum sp. | reverse complement strand
CCGTTGAACTACGGGGGGTGTTGAAATAATAGGGGTTGGAGTTGTCGCTATCTGTGTTTGGATTGGTGTCGGTTGAGGCATTTGTGCTTTTACGGGGATGATCGGTTGTGGTGTAATCGGTTTAGCTGTGATAGGCTGAGGTTTCGGTGGGGTCGGGGGGGTAATCTGAGCGGGTATATCGCTTAGTTCTTGGTGTTTTGGTTTCGGTGCGGAATCTGCCAGTGAGAGAATCATGATGTGTTTGGTTTCGATTTTCATCATTGGCGGCGGTGTACGCATTTGGACGAGAGCAAAAAAAGCCAATGACCCCATTAGGGCATGAAAAGCAAGTGAAACGAGAAATGATTTGCGTGCAGTTGTCATCATAGGTGTATCCATCCTGTAAATATGGCGATACCGACCCCTGCGAGGAGAATCGGTGCGGCGTGTTGGAGAAAATTTCGATAACGGGAGAGGTGAGCCAAACTCTCTTTAAGAATCTGAGTCAAAACGACCGAGAAAAAGAGAAACCACAAAAGTGTTGCTCCAAGACCGAATGTAAATCCATACGCTATTGCCCATAAAAGCGAATGGGATGTGGCACTGAGAGTCATCATGGTGATGACGGGGGCGCAAAGAGACATAGATAAAAGGGCTCCGGTGATAAAGAGAGGAATTTTCCCTTGGGGCTCTTGGTGTGAGGTGGTGCAGCACGAAGAGGAGGCTTTGAGTGAAAACCATAGCCGCCCCGCGAGAATGAGGGTAACACTCCCGAGCAAGTATCCCATGAGAGCCGTATCAGTGATAATCGTTTTAACCATACTGGCACCTGCATAGGCGACTAGGGAGAGAAATATATATCCGCTGATCCGTCCTAAACTGATAGGGAGTAAAACGTTTAAACTTTGTTGACGTGTTGCGCTATTGGCTAAAAGGATCGGTGATAACAGCGGCATACAGGTGAGCATGCACGCGGTTGCTCCATAGGAGAGCGCGACGATGAAAAGGGAGAGGAGGGCTAGCGGTTCCACTCTTTAGCCTTTCCACCATTTATCGATTTTGGTTCGCTTTTTGAACCCCTCTTTGGTGGAGCTATAGAGGGTGATGGGACCGTATTTAAAGCTCATGACCCCATCGTGCGGACAAAATTCGATACATCGACCGCAGAGTGTACAGTCGGTATGGGTAATGTTTTTGTTTTCGGCTTGATCTTGAATCTCATAAATATCCATCGGGCACGCTTTGACACAGCTGGAACAGGTATCACAGTGCGAATTGCCGTTTTTAACTAGGCGTAAAAGACCGATTTTTTTGAAAAGTGTTTGCATCGGGAGGATCGGACAGATACGGCAAAACGGCTGGCGCACGAAGAGTGCTAAGGCGACCATTAAACCAAATAACAAATCGGCGATCATTGAAAGAGCAAAGTATCCCCATCCCGCTTGAGAAATGTAGACTTGGCTCATATCACCTACTGCGAGAGTTGTCATGATACGGCTAGGACATATCGCACAAAACGGTGCTCCCCACTCATGTCCCAAAAGACCGATTCCTGTCAAAAGGGGAAAGATTAGTACTAAAAAGAGAAAAATAAACCATTTTATAGGACGTATTTTGTTCACCGTTTCAGGTGAGAGTGAGGGGAGTTGTTTAATCCCCGCTTTGGTTCCGATCATCCCTACTACTTCTTGGAAAAATCCCAGAGGACAAAGCCATCCGCAAAATGCTTTGTTGAGAATGAGGATGAGTAAGGCAACGGTTCCGATCGTAATCAGTGTCCCCATCAGTGCTTCCATCACTTTCGAACTTTCGGTAAATAGGGTAGAGACACGGTGATCCATTTGATGCTGCAAAGGGATAAGTGCACAGTAGTCTCCTCCGCTTTGGTCATACGCACAAGAGAGGGCTGGGAGTGCTTGGGTCAGTTTATCGTCCGTATAAAAGGTTGTAAAAACAACTGCTCCATATACGAAAAAGAAAAAAGCGGTGAGTTGTATGACACGGCGAAGTGCTGTTACGGTTAGCAATTTATCCACGTTTGACTCCTTTAGTACTTTGGCGGCGATAGATCATCAATCCACCTAAAAAACCGATAAAAATTGCACCCGCTCCCCACTCTTGGGATTGCCAAAAATCGTTTGGATTGGCAGAATAAGGCATCGAAAAGGTAGTGACGTACTTTTTACTTTCGCTATCGTGCTTGAGGGTCAAGAGAAATTCGGAGGGTTTGTTTCCTCGGCGATCCGAGGTGACATTTTCAAAATCATTCGGTAACGTGATCTCGGCAATCCCTTTTGCGTCGGTGGTAAATGTTTTGGCGGTGCTTTTGTGGGTTTCGAGAACGATGGAAGTATCGGCTAGAGGTTTCCCCTCAAACATCGCGATAAAGCGGTAAGTTTTTGACCCTGTATAGCGATCATGCTCGCGGTGAAGCGGATTTGGGACGATTTCGAGCTTTGTTTTAGGCAAGGCGGTGAGTTTGCTAGGTGAGATCCCCGCAGGGCGACCGTGAAGGGATAGGTATCGGATAGCACTGTAGGTTGCTTCCGAGGAGTTCACCTCTGCAACCATGGCATAATAGCCACCCATCGGGGGTTTAGGGAGCATGACTGTATTGGCTTTAAACTCTAACGGTTCTTTCTTTAAATTGGGTTGGATGAGTGACGCAGATCCGTTTGATTCAAGATTCATCAACGCGAACATTGCACTCTCTCCCATACCGTGACCACCGTGTTTGGAAGCGGTCGTTTTTCCCTCATCGCATGTATGGGGTGTCCAATAGATCGCTCCATCGCCATATCCCCAGAGGGTTGCGGTGGCGAGGAGTGAAATGAATGTTTTTTTCATTCAGTCTCCTTAAAATTTGATTAAGAGTCCGGCAGTATAGGTTCTGCCTTGGTTGACGGTCAACGAGAGATCTTCGGTATTGAATATTAAGTTTTCGTCTCTATCACTGCTAGCACGTGCGGTGTTGTAGTATTGGTTATCGAATAGATTGTCGATGCGTGCAAAAAACTCATACGATACAATGCCCATTTTCGCTATGTATTCTGCGAGAATGTTGACTGCTTCTTGTCCGTCAATCTCAGATAGGAA
>JBFYRD010000160.1:0-3170 GCA_041302405.1 Sulfuricurvum sp. | reverse complement strand
AAAAATTATTGGTTTGAAGCCGTTCGATATACTCACCCAAAGCACTCGCCGTAGATGCCTCAGAGTAGATCCCTTTACCGTTGGAGTAGATATGTTTCGGCGCTTCTATAGAGGCTAGATTCACCGAATAGCAGTGATTAAGTGGGTGCTTTTCATGCGAATAGGTAACGATACATCCCATATCGCTAAGGATGTTCTCCATTTTTTGGATGGAGACTTCAACGGGGGCATTTTTGGAGGCTAATTTCATATCGGTTCACTTGCGTTAAATTAGAGCTAAGTATAGCCAAATAGAGGAATCTCTCAAAATTCGGATGATTTACTTTTTTTATGTACCATAGAACCATCACAACGCTAAAGGGCTAAGATGATCGAAAACGTTTTTCTCGAATTTAGCTTGATTCTAGGTATCTCTGCTTTGATCGGATTTATCGGATTGCAACTTCGTCAACCGTTGATCGTATCCTTCATTGCAGTAGGGATCATTGTGGGACCATCCGTCCTTGATATCGTCCAAAGCGGTGCTAAAATCGATCTTCTCGCCCACATTGGGATAGCGATACTCCTTTTTGTCGTCGGTCTCAAACTCGATCTACATATTATTAAAAATATGGGGATGGTTGCTCTGGCTACGGGGCTTGGGCAGGTTATTTTTACCTCACTTTTTGGTTTTTTACTCGTCTTGATGCTCGGTTACGACCCGATTGCAGCTACCTATATCGCCGTTGCTCTCACTTTTTCGAGTACGATCATCATCGTCAAACTCCTCTCGGATAAAAAAGAGCTTGATACCCTCCATGGGAAAATTGCCATCGGATTTTTGATCGTTCAGGATATCGCCGTTATTCTTGCGATGATTCTCCTCACTGCTATCGGAGGGAGCGATGGAAACGACAACACCCTCTCCCTTCAAATTTTAAAAATGGTAGGAAATGGGATACTCATGTTCATCGTCGTAGCTCTATTGATGAAATACGTTATCCCAACTCTTCTTAAGATGGTTGCACGCTCATCCGAGATGTTGATTCTCTTTGCGATTGCGTGGGCGGTTGTCGGAGCATCGGCGGGGCATTATTTAGGATTTAGTAAAGAGGTTGGTGCCTTTTTAGCAGGCATCACCATCGCCTCAACCCCGTATCGGGATATGATTGCCGCCCGACTTGTAGGACTACGTGACTTTTTGCTTCTATTTTTCTTCATCAACCTCGGTGCGGGATTAGAGCTTGGATTACTCGGTGGACAAATTGTACCGGCAATTATCCTCTCTGTGTTCATTTTGATCGGAAATCCACTGATCGTTATGGCGATTATGGGATATATGGGATATCGCAAACGGACTGGTTTACTGGCCGGTTTTACCGTCGCTCAAATCAGTGAATTTTCCCTCATTCTTGTGGCGCTCGGATATACCTTAGGACATTTAACCCAAGAATCGGTCGGACTGGTGACACTAGTGGGGCTTATCACCATATCGGCATCTACCTATATGATTTTGTATTCGCACCAAATTTATCATGTTTTGGCTCCCCATCTACAGATTTTCGAGAGAAAAATTCCCCATCGTGAAATCGCCCTCTCCGAAGAGAAAGTACCCGATCATCCCGATACCGTTATTTTCGGGCTTGGAAGATTTGGAAAACTGATAGCTCATACCCTTCAAGAACGTGGTTGTACCATTATGGGAATCGATTTTAACCCTGATCTTATACACACTTCACAACCCAATACCTTTCCGGTACAATACGGTGATGTCGAAAATCCTGATTTCATCTCGCACATGAACTTTCAAGAGATCAAATGGGTGATTTGTACGATCAGAGATTTCCACATCGGCATGATTGTCATCGAGAGTCTTAAAGAAGCAGGATACAAAGGCAAAATTGCCATTTCATGCCACTCTGAATCAGAAGAACGAAAATTTCAAGAACATGGTGCGGATTTGACATTGATCCCCTACCGTGATGCCGCCAAAGAAGCGGTCGATCGTATTTTATACAACGATAAAAAGGATTAATATGAACACTATGACCCTTCTGGTTGCCATCGATTTCTCCGAAACGAGCATGACCGTTTTAGAAAAAGCACTCAGTTTGAGTGAACGCCATAACGGTTCCCTCCACGTTATCCATGTCATTGAAGCATCATGGTTTTCTCTTGAACAGGACATGAAATCGCTCAAAGAGCACACATGGGAAGCGTTATCAAAACAATTCCCCCAGCTCAACCCGAAATTTTACCATTGTCTACAAGGGAACCTCACACGCGAACTCAGTGAGACTGCCGAGAAAATCGATGCGACCATGATCGTCATCGGAAGTACCGGAGAGACCTATATGTTTAAAGATCTCCTCGTAGGGTCCACCACCAAAAATATTATCCGAAACTCTGATCTGCCGGTTTTAGTGATCAAAAACGATATAGCATTAGCTCCAAAACGGATTCTCATCCCGACCAATTTTTCAGAGCATTCACAACAAACCGTCCATAAAACTGCCGAAATATTTCCTGAAGCAGATCTCTTTTTATTTAACACCTATGATGTATTGTTTGAGGGGCGTTTACGCGTGTACGGATTTAACGAAAATGATGTTATCGGTTATCACCAACAAATCCGCCTTCACGAAGAAGCGATAGCAAAAGAGTTCATCGATAGTCTCACCCTTCCAAAAGAAAGAATATCGTTAATCGTAGCAAAAGGGCCACTCACACCTGATCTTCTACTCGAAACGACCCAAAGTAAAAACATCGACATGATCAGCCTCCATACGACGGGAGAAATCAGTTTTTTTGCCTTTGATCTCCTCGAAGAAGCTGATCACGATGTGTTAATCTTTAAAGCTTAGGGGTGAGTATTTTCTAATTCACTCACAACTTGCCGCATTTTCAGCAGTGAATCGGGGTTGAGAGAGATCGAATCAATCCCCTCTTCAACTAAAAATCGGGTAATTTCGGGATAATCCGAAGGTGCTTGACCGCAGATTCCGATATATTTCCCCCGCTCTTTGCACGCGCGTATCGCTTGTGAGAGCATCCGCGTCACGGCCTCGTTACGCTCATCGAATACCGATGCAACCAGTGCACTGTCACGATCAACTCCTAGGATGAGCTGAGTGAGGTCGTTGGAGCCGATACTGTAACCATCGAAGATTTCTAAAAACTGATCGGCTAAA
>JBFYRD010000155.1:0-5301 GCA_041302405.1 Sulfuricurvum sp. | reverse complement strand
CAAGTTTTGCTCCGCCGTAATTTTCTGGGAAAGTTACGGCGATAGTTTTTTCATCACCTTTTTTCATCCCGATCACTTGATCTTCAAAGCCAGGGATAAATTGGCCGCTTCCAAGACGAAGAGAGAATCCTTCTGCTTTTCCCCCTTCGAATGCTTCACCATCTACAAAACCTTCGAAATCAAGCAATGCGCTGTCGCCGCTGATCAATGCACGATCTTCTTCGATGTTTACCAATGGAGCTTGAGCGGATGCAAGTTCTTCAATACGCGTTGTAACCGCTGCATCATCGATGAGAGGTTTTTCAACATCCGGAACCATGTTCAGGTAATCACCGAGTTCAATGGTTGGGCGCATTGCAATAACGACTTCAACGTCGATACCGTTATCATTTTTTTCAAATTTAGCGATTTGAGGCTCACCGATCAACGTATCCGCGGCAATTGCCATCTCTTTGAGACCAGCACTTAAAAGATCACGCAATGCTTGCGCTTCCGCGTCTTGAACCAAACGATCACCGTATTGTTTTTTAACCGCGCTCAAAGGAACTTTACCTTTACGGAAACCGGCAATTTTTGCCTCTTTAGAGAGTTGATTAGCGATTTTTTCGATGTTGGAATCGATCGTTCCGCGTGTGATAGCCGCGTTGATTTTCGCGTTGGCTGAGTCAATTTTGTTCGTAGTAATTTGCATTGAATCCCTTTTGTTAACGTCTCTTATTAGACTAAATGGTGGCAATAATATCTAAAAAGGGTTAATTATTCGCTGAATTAAAATAAAAGCAAAGACGTGATAGAGTAATAGAGATAGTTTAATGACCTATATTTTTAATGATGAGAGAACCGATGTCAAAAGAAAACGAACAGCAAAACTTTGAAGAAGCGGTCAAAACCATGATCCGTTACGTCGGAGAAGACGTTAATAGAGAAGGGTTGGAAAAAACTCCGAACCGTGTTTTAAAAGCGTATGAATTTATGTTTGGCGGATACAAAGAGGATCCTCAGACTATTTTGAATTCGGCGATGTTTGCGAGCAGTAACGATGAGATGGTTTTGGTTAAAGATATCGAGTTTTACTCCACGTGTGAGCACCATCTACTCCCGATTATCGGTCGGGCGCATGTTGCTTATATTCCCAATGGAAAAGTAGTCGGGCTCTCGAAAATCCCCCGTGTTGTGGATCTATTTGCCCGTCGGATGCAGATCCAAGAGCAACTCACTGAACAGATTGCCGATGCATTGATGGAAGCGGTAGAACCCAAAGGGGTAGCGGTTGTTATCCAAGCGCGTCATATGTGTATGGAAATGCGCGGGGTGGAAAAAATTTGTTCTACAACGACATCGAGCGCATTGCGCGGATTGTTCAAACGCGATGAAAAGACCCGCATGGAATTTTTTAGTCTCATCAACTCTTCGACCGGTAATCGTTACTAAAATTATGCCATTAAAAGCACTGCGAGATCGTTTGGGAATTGAAAAACTTACCACAGTATTTGGTACAGTGAGCAAAATTAGCCCTACCGTAATCGTTGCGGAGGGGTTGCACGTCGGTATTGGGGATACGGTACTTATGGTCTCAGAACTCAGTGGCGTGGAAGCATTGGGGATGGTGAGCGAGGTAGAGCGTAACCGCTTTTTTATCACCCCGTTTCGTTTTGTTGAGGGGTTTCGTGCAGGAGATAAGGTTTATCCGAATCAGAGCGGGATGATGATCGAAGTGGGTGAAGCGTTGCTCGGGCGGGTCGTTGACCCGTTTATGAACCCGATTGACGGAAAGGGACCCGTGCATGGAACGCATCTCGAGTCGATCATTAAAGCCCCGATTGCGGCAATGAAGCGAGGGATGATTGATGAGCCTTTTAGTGTCGGGGTAAAAACGATTGATGGACTTCTTACCTGTGGAAAAGGTCAAAAGCTCGGTATCTTCGCCGGAAGCGGTGTGGGAAAATCAACCCTCATGGGGATGATCGTTCGCGGTGCGGATGCGCCTATTAAAGTGGTCGCCCTCATCGGTGAGCGGGGACGTGAAGTTCCCGAATTTATCGAAAAATCACTCGGTGGCAATCTTGAAAATACGGTTCTTGTTGTCGCGACCAGTGATGATTCACCACTGATGCGTAAATACGGGGCCTTTAGTGCGATGAGTGTGGCGGAGTATTTTAAAGGGCAAGGGAAAGATGTCCTCTTTATGATGGACTCGGTGACCCGTTTTGCGATGGCACAGCGTGAAATCGGGCTCGCGCTAGGTGAACCTCCAACCTCAAAAGGGTATCCTCCCTCCTCGTTGACATTGTTACCGCAGTTAATGGAGCGTGCGGGGAAAGAGGAGGGGAACGGTTCGATCACCGCTTTTTTCACTGTACTCGTTGAGGGGGATGACATGTCCGATCCGATTGCCGATCAATCACGATCTATTTTGGACGGGCACATCGTCCTCTCTCGTGAACTGACCGATTTTGGAATCTATCCTCCTATTCATATTCTCCACTCAGCATCGCGTGTCATGAATGATATCATTACCCCAGAGCATTTCGCTGCGGTACGCCGTTTCCGTCGTCTCTATACACTATTAAAAGAGAATGAGATGTTGATTCGTATCGGTGCTTATGTAAGAGGGACCGATAAAGAGCTGGATGAAGCGATTAATAAAAAAGAGAAGATGGAAGCGTTCCTCTCCCAAGGTGCAAAATTCAAAAGTGATTTCAAAGAGACCGTTGAACAGCTAATCACATTGATGGGGAATTGATTCATTCCTTAAACACTCCTAAATATAAAAAACCCTTAAGGTTACTATAACATCCTTTGCACTATTATCCCAAAAGTTAAACAAGACTAATTTAGTCTTTTATTGATATACCTGTTTTGGAGAAAATTATGCAAGTCTATTTGGACAATAACGCGACAACGATGGTTGATCCGGCCGTCACCGAAGCGATGATTCCGTTTTTCAGTGAGATTTACGGTAATCCTAATTCGCTTCACCGTTTTGGTACGGCTTCACATCCTGCCATTACTAAAGCGATTAATCAAATGTATAAAGCAATTAACGCAAGTGATAAAGATGATATTATTTTTACCTCATGTGCTACTGAATCAAACAATTGGGTCTTAAAATCAGTATGGGTAGATAAAATCCTAAACGGTGACAAAAATCATATCGTCACCACTGAAGTAGAGCACCCTTCGGTTCTCTCTACCTGTAGATTTCTCGAAGAGCAAGGGGTTAAAGTAACCTATCTTCCCGTGAACGATCAGGGGATAGTAGAAGCGCATACTCTGCGTAGTTTCATTACCGATAAAACGGCATTGGTCTCGGTTATGTGGGCAAACAATGAAACAGGGATGATTTTTCCCATCAAAGAGATGGGAGAAATCTGTAAAGAGAAAGGGGTTCTTTTCCATACTGACGGTGTTCAAGCGGTAGGAAAAATCCCGGTCGATATGCAGGACGTTCATGTCGATTTCATGTCGATGTCTGCGCACAAGTTTCACGGTCCTAAAGGAATCGGAGCTCTTTATATTCGCAATTCCGAAGAGCTTACGCCGCTGCTTCACGGTGGGGAACATATGGGAGGGCGCCGTTCGGGTACTCTCAATGTCCCTTATATCGTAGGGATGGGTAAAGCAATTGAGTTGGCAACGGAGAATATCGAAGAAAAAATGGTGAGTATCCGTGCTAAACGAGATCGCCTCGAAGATGCGTTGGTAGCTGGGCTCGAAGATGTTATGGTCGTAGGAAATCGTGAAAACCGTACCCCAAATACGATTTTGATCTCGATTCGCGGTGTTGAAGGTGAGGGAATGTTGTGGGATTTGAACAATGCCCTTATCGGCGCTTCTACGGGTTCTGCGTGTGCTTCGGAGGATTTGGAAGCGAACACCGTTATGCTCGCTATCGGTGCGGACAATGAATTAGCTCATACGGGTATCCGCCTGAGCCTCAGCCGCTTTACAACGGACGAAGAGGTCGATTATGTCATTGAGCGGTTTGAAAATGCCGTAAAACGTTTACGCGCTATTTCAAGCTCGTATGCGATCGTACAACCTACTCCTGGCGGTGAAGCCGGAGAATGTCACATTCATCATTGAGTTTTGTCATTCCCGCGAAGGCGGGAATCCAGCTGGATCCCCGGGTCAAGCCCGAGGATGACGAGGAAATGAAATAGCAAAAAAGGAAAACAGATGGCAAAAAATGATTTATTGGGCGGATCTCTTTGGGATCAGTACTCAAACAAAGTAACAACATTAATGAACAATCCTCATAATCAAGGGGAGATTACCGAAGAAGAAGCGAGTGCTGCTGGACATAAGCTGATTGTTGCTGATTTCGGAGCGGAGAGCTGCGGAGATGCGGTAAGACTTTATTGGGCAGTTGATCCTGAAACGGATATGATCGTTAACTCAAAGTTTAAAAGTTTCGGCTGCGGAACGGCAATCGCCAGCTCTGACATGATGGCAGAACTTTGTATCGGTAAAACGGTACAAGAAGCGGTTAAAATTACGAACATCGATGTGGAGATGTCACTACGTGATGATCCAGAAACACCAGCCGTTCCACCGCAAAAAATGCACTGTTCCGTTATGGCGTACGACGTTATCAAAAAAGCGGCTGGATTGTATCTAGGTGTTGATGAAAACAGTTTCGAAGATGAGATTATTGTCTGTGAATGTGCCCGCGTCAGCCTCGGAACACTTCGTGAAGTTATTAAACTCAATGACCTTAAAACCATTGAGCAAGTAACCGATTATACAAAAGCGGGCGGTTTCTGTAAATCGTGTATCAAACCAGGCGGTCATGAAGCGCGTGAGTACTACCTCGTCGATATTTTGGCAGATGTACGTTCTGAAATGGATCAAGAGAAAATGCGTAATGCTGCAGACGCCGGAAGTCACGGTGATTTTGAAGCGATGACGCTGGTTCAAAAAATCAAAGCGATTGATAGCGTAGTGGATGAATCGATTCGACAGTTTCTTATTATGGATGGCGGTAATATGGAAGTTATCGATATTAAAGATTCACCGGATTATATCGATGTTTATATTCGCTATTTGGGTGCATGTAATGGGTGTGCGAGTTCGAGTACGGGGACGTTGTATGCTATTGAAGCGACACTCAAAGAGAAACTTTCGCAAAAAATCCGAGTATTACCAATCTAAATATCTGTCCGTTCGTGGTGAGCTTGTTGAACCATGAACTGCCCTTCGACAGGCTCAGGGCGAACGGAAAAATCTCTAAAAATTCTTATCAAACCAATCCGCAACCTGAGACCGAATCGTATGTCTTAACTGAATCCCCGCGATAAA
>JBFYRD010000150.1:0-2807 GCA_041302405.1 Sulfuricurvum sp. | reverse complement strand
CTGATAAGGCGAGCACCGTCTTCGAGAAGAGCACGGTTTTTAATCCGCTCATAATCATCAAAACTGATCAGATCGATGAGGGTATTCATCTCACGTAAATTCCCCTCAGTTGCACTGTACTCCTCTTTGAGAAGGGCTAGAAAAATCACCTGCTCTTTAGGCTCAAGCTTTTTTTGTTTGAAAAAGCGATCAAGTACCACATCGAGGGAGGTTTGAGCAATCCGCTCATCAATACGCTTCTCAAGGAGATCGAGTTTGTTTTGGATACGGTTGATCCCCAGCGAGTGTTCGTTCCCGTTGTGACGAATAATCGACATCTTCTGATAGAGCTCGATACGGAAAAACTGATCTTGGAGATATTCTAAATGATCAGCATAGGGTTTGATGTCAGGAAGTGTCATTTCTAATGATCCCTCTTCGAGAAGCTTCATAAAAACCGACGTGAGGGCGACGGGTGTGTTATAAAGTTCGAGGTGAGAGAGTTCACTGATTTTAAGCGGAGTAAAAGAGTGATGGGTCATCCAACCTAGTTCCAGCAACGTCTTTACTTCTCCAAAATGTTCCAAATAGGTATAATCATCAGGGCCGTAAAGCTCTTGGAGCAATTCTGCGACGATTACATCTTCTTGAGACTGTAAAAACTTTCTAGTGAGAAGCTGTAAAATCTTTGCCTCTTCTACAGTACATTTGAGCTGCGAAAAAATATGGGTTTTTTCAATGGTTTTATTTTCTAAAAAATCGACTAAAAATTTCAATTGAATCCTTGTTTGAGAACACGTTTAAGCACTTTACCTGTGGCCGTCTTAGGTAGAGATTCTACCACGGTTATGGTTTTAGGGATTTTAAATGCCGCCAAATGTTCTTTGAGCTGTGATTTGATCTGAGCTTGGGTGGTATCTTCATACCCCTCTTCGAGTTCGACAAAAGCGATCGGAACTTCACCGCTATGGGGGTCGTTTACTCCGATCACGGCGGCAAGTTTAATCTGAGGCAACAGCATCATCTGCTCTTCAATCTGTCGCGGATAGATGTTGATCCCTTTGGAGATAATCAAATCTTTGATCCTATCGACGATGTAAACATACCCTTCTTCATCAACTTTGGCGATATCTCCGGTGCGAAGCCACCCGTTTTGGATCGTCTCGGCGGTAGCACTCGGGTTATTTAAATACCCCTGCATCACACAATCGCCGCGAACAATGAGCTCACCTGCTTCACCGACGGGGAGTTCCACCATCTCATCGTTTACAATTTTTACCTCATATCCATAAAGCGGCAAACCGACTGAGAGGGTTTTTTGCTTCTCAACCGGATTGATAATCACAGAAGGAGAACATTCGCTTAGCCCATAACCCTCTAACATCGTAGCGCGCTTAAACGTAGATCGGAACCGATTTAGAGTAGCTTCATTCAATGCAGAACCGCCCGAGATAAAACAGCGGATAGAGTTAAACCAGAGAAAATACCACGGCAGTTTCGCACGAATGAGGGCATTATAGATATCGGGAACCCCCATAAATACTGTAACCCGCTTTAGAAGAGTCTGTTTAATGATATTGCTAAATGGCAAGATCGAAGGGATAATGACAAAAGAGGATCGGGTAAAAAATGGCAATATCACCATAATCGAAAAGGTAAACGAGTGAAACATCGGGAGATAAACGATAAAACGGTCACTAAGACGCAAGTCAAACCGCTCTTTTGCCCCAACGAGGTTTGAGAAAAGATTGCGATTGCTAATCATCGCCCCCTTAGGGTGTCCCGTCGTTCCTGAAGTGTAAAAAATAACTGCCGTATCATCCAGTGCGGAGGGAGATGGGATATGTACGTGTAAATGATCACTTAGGATTTCATCCAACACACGGTGCTTAGAATCCTCAATCGGAGCCTGATCAATCCAAATGGTATGTTCGATACTTTTAAGTGATTCAGATAAATTACCCACTTCTTTAACAAATTTATGCGAGGTAATGAGTGTTTTAGCCCCGCAATCATCCAAGATATAGCGATACTCCTCATTTTTGAGCATCGTATTGATCGGTACCGTAACCGCACCGAGCTTGCTGATCGCAAAAACACTTTGGACGAACTCGAGACTGTTAGGGCAAATCAGAGCAATCCGATCACCCTTCCCTATACCAATCAGTTCCAATGCGCGAGCGGTTCGATCGACAAGATCTAAAAATTGTTGGTAGCTGTAACTCTCATCCTCGATGAAAATAACTTTTTTCGACGGACTTTCCCTCGCGACACACGAAAGCATCGCATAGAAATTTTCAAACGGATACGAAATCAAAAGCGATACTCGATTCCGGCGGTTATCAAATAGGCTCTTGCGTTGGAGAATTCACCGTTGACTGGATTAGTATTTGAACTACTTAAAGCTTGATTAACAGTCCGTGATTTCTTCACATCAACCAAACCCGCTAAACCCAGTGACCAATGTTCATCCATTTTATATTTTCCACCCAATGAAAAAATCCATGCATCGGAATCTGGAAGCTCATATCCGAGAGTCGATTCCGGTACCGGAGTTTCATCATAAGCTATCCCTGCCATTGCCGTCCATTGATTATAGTGTTGAGTTAAACCAAGACGATAGCTGTTTGTGTCTGTCCAATTTTTTGCTTTTGACTTACCAAAAAATCCTTCAGCATAAGGATCTGTAAAGTCAAAATTTAGTGATTGATAAGCAGACCAAAAAGTACGTTCAAAAACTGCTTCAATTGTTGTTCCTTGACCAAAAGAATAAGCAGCCGCTAAATTTAACGCTGCTGGGACAGGAACAGTAACTGATGTCGAATAAT
>JBFYRD010000149.1:0-4399 GCA_041302405.1 Sulfuricurvum sp. | reverse complement strand
GGATATCACCATAGGCTAATCTAAGGGGACGGCGAAAGAGGGTGCGCCATTGGATATTAAAGGAATTCAACATGGTGGACTCGCTTCTCTAAAAGATTGTAGTGAAATGTTATGTGCTCGACGTGAGTGTTTTGTGTAATGAGGGCATCGCATAGCAACGTATAGGAGATTCCAGGGGTATAAATAAAAAAATAGGTGTCGAATACGCTTCCCAGTGCCGGTTCTGCCGCGACAACTTCTTCTTTAGTTGAAAATGCTTTGGTTCTAAAGCGGGTGAGGGAGCGAATTTTTTCGCTAGAGCTTTTAGTGAGTATTAGCGAGAGTGTTTCCTCGTTGATGGCATTAAAATCCATTTTATCTCCTTCAAATCCGATATAACGTCCCCACGGAATCGCTAAAACGGAACCATCTTGCGTCAGATGCAAATAGCGCTCAACGATTCGGTTAAACTCTCTCTCATTAGCGATAGCGCCATTTTTTGCATTGGGACGTGTCAGTGAAATCTCTGTATCGATTCCGCGCTCAGCAGTGTCGATGTCGATCGTATCGAGGAGAAGCGTGAGAAAAACATCGGGACTCGCTATCGGATAGAGGGCAAAAATACCCATAAAGAGAGCAACTCTTTGGGTATTGAGTGTTCCGTTTTGATCTGCCAGAGTATTGATATTGAGGCGAGTGTAGGGGGAGGAGAGTTTCATTTTTAATCTAAAATCTCCCTTTCGTGTTTCCACCTGCAACGGCAAACGCAATGCCAGATCAAGTTGATCCGCTCCGCTAATGCCCAAGAGCAAGATGGGGAGCTGTCGCTGTAAATCATTTACGATACTTTGTGAGGTACTTTGAAAAAAGAGATTCCCCCCTAATTGAGATAATTTTTCACTCTGAGCCAATACCAAAGCGACAATACCCATCAAAAGAGTAATCAGCATAAGTGTCATTAATAAAACAATTCCAGATCTTCTCATTTTCTTTAAGCAATCTTTTTAGTGAGTTGGATACAATACCCACAGTATATCAGATAACAGGAACAATTAAATGAAATTAAAAAAAGTTAGCAAAGGGTTCACGTTGATTGAACTGATGGTTGTTATTATGATTCTTGGTCTTTTAGCGGCGTTTGTGATTCCTAAAAACACCCGAAAAAGCGGCGAAGCGAAACAAAAGCTGGTTTGCATCCAGATGAAGAGTTTGAATGAGAGTCTGAAAATGTTTAAGATTGACAACGGAGAGTATCCGACAACGGAGGAGGGGCTAAGCTCCCTTATCCACAATCCTGACCCCGATACTTATACGTCGTATGCCTCCAGCGGCTATATCGAAGGGAAAAATCTCCCAAAAGATCCGTGGAATAAACCCTATTTGTATCTCAACGTCGAGGGTGCTGTTGAGCTGATCTCGTTGGGAAGTGATGGCAAAGAGGGGGGGAGCGAGGAGGAGAAGGATCATCTCCTCTCAGAGTGCCGATAATGAAACCGTGGCGGAGTGCAATGAGCCTTTTTGAACTGATCGTAGTGGTGATCATTGTCGGTATTGTTTATTCGCTCGCCATTTTTACCCTCAAAAAAGAGAACGTCATCCCTCTCACGATGAGTTTATCGACGATCAAATCAACCCTTCTCTCCTTATCATCGCAACGTGAGATTCGAATGGTATGTGATGTTTCGTGCCAAGAGTGCCGCATCTTCGATCAGGATGAAAATCTCCTTACCACGCTAACCCTGTTATCAAATACTCCGGTGCATCGTTACGGATTTAACCGTTTCGGTGAGTTGCAACGATGGGGCAACGCAGTAGTCTCCCATGAGGGGAAATTGAGCCAAGGGTGTTTTGAGGTAACCCTCTCACCCGATGGGATCATCACCCCGATTATTCTAAAGAGTGAGAATACGTATTATGTCTATACACCGCTAGGAGAGGCTAAACCCTACATCACTAGCGATGAAGAGGAGGTCCGAAATTTTGTATTTGATGAATCACGCTATCCTCTCAAAGGAGATAGCTATTATGGCTCACTCTAAGGGATTTTCGTTGATTGAAACGGTGGTGGCGGTTGCTATCGCGTCGATGGCGACCATGGCATTGATGCGTGTTGTCTCGTATGCAACGATGAACTCTGCAACGGCACTGGAGCGTTTTGATTCCTCTGTTATGATGAGTTTGGCACTGGAGAGTATAGAAGAATCCAAGACGATGAGGATCAGCGAGAACCTCAACAAACGCTACTCTATCGATCACCCCCTGATTCGTGAGAGACTTCAATCCGCGACGTATGAGATTCTCCTCCTGCCTGAAGAGAATATCGTATCGTTTATGAACGAGAGGGGCACTAGCTCACCGCTCGATTCATTATTTGTCCAAAAAGTGATCCTTAAAAATTCGCAAGAGAATCACTCTTTTTTCCGTATCACCTCTCATAATTGATGAAACGGAGCGCTTTTACCCTGATCGAATTGTTGGTGTCGATCGCTCTTTTTGGATTGATAACCGTTTTTATGTTTGGGGCGATTGATGAATTGCGCAAACAATATACATTTTTCGAAGAAAAAGAGGCTATTCTTGCAAAAAAAAATCAAATCATTTCATTGCTTCGGCGTGATCTCACTCTCGCACCTTCTGTGAGTGTCACTGCGAGCAGCAGCCGAGATTTTGATACGGTCACAATTATCGGATCGAATCAATCGTTATACGAAACAGATCGCCCTTATGTTGTTTGGCTCATCCTCAAAGCAGGTAATACTTTGATACGGCTTGAATCGCTTCATCCCATAATACTGCCGATAAAACCAGAAATGCTTTATCGTATTCAGAGTGATCGGATTGAAAATAATTGTGAACAATTCCGTATTTATGATTCTCTCCGCCATCGACTCATTTACCTGAAATTCACCGACAAATCACCTCTTATTCTCGAAGTAATGAAGTGAATAGATTATTACGTTAATTAATTAATGAATAAAGGAATATAATGAATGATAATACTAATAAGTATGTGCAGGAGATGGGATGAACAGAAAAAAAACAACGAAGAAACCGGTAGAGAACAGCAGCTTCCCGATTGTCGGTATCGGCGCATCAGCAGGGGGACTAGCTGCTTTCGAAGCATTTTTTTCGAGTATCCCGAGTGAGAAAAATCCTGATATTGCTTATGTGTTAGTTCAACACTTAGCACCTGAACATACCAGTATCTTGGCGAATCTCATCCAAAAATATACAGATATGGAGGTCTTTGAAGTTGAGGATGGGGTGAATGTCCGACCTAATTGCGTTTATATCATCCCGCCGGGCTTTGATATGGCACTCTTAAACGGTACCCTTCAGCTCTTAGAACCGATAAAATCACACGGTCATCGAATGGCGATCGATTTCTTTTTCACTTCATTAGCCCAAGACCAGCACGAACGCTCTATCGGAATTATCCTAACCGGTACCGGCAGTGATGGAACGCAGGGGGTGCGTGCCATAAAGAGTGCAGGGGGGATGGTGATGGTACAAGAACCGATCTCTGCTGAATATGACGGTATGCCCCGCAGCGCCGTTGCTACAGGAGTGATTGATTATGAACTCCCGATATCTGAGATGCCATTACAGCTTATCCATTACGTTACCCATGCCCTTGAAAATTCGAATGCTTCTTTAGAACCTGAAAAAGAGAAAGTGAGAGAAAGTGCGTTAAAAAAGGTATTTATTCTGCTGCGCACCCATACGGGTCATGACTTTTCTCAATACAAGCCGAGTACTATTTATCGACGCGTTGAGCGCCGCATGGCGGTTAATAAGATTGAAACCATTCACAAATACATTCAGTATCTGCAACAAAAACCCGCTGAAATAGAGGAGCTGTTTCGGGATCTTTTGATCGGTGTGACCAAATTTTTCCGAGATCCAGAGTCATTTGAAATCCTAAAAGAGACGGTTATTCCGAAGCTCTTTGAAGATAAACCGGTTGGATCAACAATACGGATTTGGTCGAGCGGGTGTTCGAGCGGTGAAGAGGCGTACTCTATCGCTATCTTATTGTATGAATATCTCGAAGAGATAAAACAACCCTATACGGTGCAGGTATTTGCGACCGATATCGATGCACATGCGATCACACTTGCACGTGCCGGGATATACCCATTGAGTATTGCCTCTTGTGTATCTGAAAAAAGGCTAAAGCAGTTTTTTACCGCAGAGCCTAATGGGAGCACCTACCGAATTCATAAAAATATTCGTGATTTATTGATTTTTTCAGAACATGACCTTATCAAAGATCCCCCCTTTTCGAAACTTGATCTTATCAGTTGCCGAAATCTGATGATTTATATGAGTGCCGAGCTTCAGAAAAAAGTGATCCCCATGTTTCATTACGCACTCAATACTAAGGGGATATTATTTTTAGGTTCATCTGAGAGCATCG
>JBFYRD010000148.1:0-3720 GCA_041302405.1 Sulfuricurvum sp. | reverse complement strand
ACTACATCGCTTACATCAACTGTACCCAATTTTACACGGTCTTTCACACCCAACAATTGACGGAATTTAGAACGTGTTTTTTCTTCTCCAATCATTGCACGGCGGAAATATTCCGTTGCGTTGGTTGAATATTCTGCTGACGCGTCAACAGTCATTGCCATTTGAATTTCTTTACCCTCTGTTGTTGTTGGGTCAAAGAAACTTTTTTTTGCGGACGCGAAGTCCTCTTTTGATAAGTTCACTTGCTTACCTGCAATGTTGAACATTAAAGAATTTGTTTTTGACATCTTTCTTTTTTTTTGGTTTTTACTTTTTTAACTGGTGTAATCCGTCTGAAATACGTTTCCACATTGGGCGGTTATCTGACATCTGAACCGCAACTTCCTCTTCTTGTGGTGTTACCATTTCAGCACGTAGCTTGGCAATTTCCATCAAGATAGATTCGTTTTCCGCTTCCAATTTCGCAAGCCTGTCTTCACTCGGCAACACCTCCGCAACTTCTTCCGTAGGTGTTGGCATTTCCGCCATTACTTCTGGCTTCACTTCCTCGGGTGCTTCGGGAGTTTCAGCGAGTTCCTCTGGTGCTGTTTCGACAACTTCCTCGATAACTTCTTCCTGCTCCATGGTTACATCTTTCTTTTCAATTACTATTCCGTCTTTCACAACGTAAATAGTACCATTGATTAGATGCTCACCGTCAGGCAATACAATCTGTTCCTTTTCCATTTTACTCATTTTTATAATCGTCAAATTCAGTAACGCTTCAATCGAGTAAGCGTACTTCTTATTTCCTTTTATCTCTTTGTCCCAATAGTTTTGGTCTGTAATTTGTGATAAAACGAACCATGTGCCTATCGGTGTTCTGTCAACGTCAAAACCATATTCAATATAAGCTTTATCATTTTCGCTTTCTGTTATCCACTGCTCGACTACATAGCTTGGAGCAACACCACCGTTGTGCGTATCTTTGAATAAATCCTTTTTATCGAATAGGTTTCTTGATAGCGCAACTTCTTGAATTTCCTTAATCGTATCAGACGAAAAACGCATGTTATATCGACCGATTTCATCGTTTCTAAAGATGTCTTTATCTGGAATAAGCAAAGGCGCAACAACCTGCATTTTTTCATCTTTGGACAAAAATGCGTTTAATGTAGTAGCTTCAAAGTCATCCAACCTAGCAACAACTTGTGGAACAAAACCAACACGTCGAACTGCGTCGTCCTCGTAGTCCTCGAAATAGATTTTACGTTTCCAAACGTGGCGACAACCGTAACTGCCTTTGTAGTCCCATATTGAATAATTGCCAAATTCAGGATTTGATAAACCGTTTTTGATTTCCTCTTCGGTGTATAGTCTGTTTAAAGAAAGTACTTCGCTACAAAAATCGCGTGTCTTGTCGTCGTTTGGTCCACTATATTCATAACGAACTAACCATTGACCGCTACCATCTTTTTTTGGAAAATCGTTGTAAGATTCACGCGCTGTTGGGTCTGTTGTTAGATTGATTTCACGCGCTTGTGTATAGTCTTCATCGCTAACCTCTTGCCATTTGTCGTTCTTTTCTTGACCGCATGAACGTAGATAATCGAGTATCTTATTTTGTGTGTCAATATCTGCAACTACTCTTTTGTCGTGTTCATTAAGATACACCCCAACCTCTTCAACTGCTGGGTCTGGAACGTAGGCAATGTGGTGCATACCGCTCATGTGTGGCGCACCATCCCTCACGGGTTTCAACGTAACGTAATAAGTTGCAATTTCCTCCATACGTTACTATGTGGAAAAATCTCTATTTTGTTTGATTTTTTAGGTAGGTTAACTGATTGAACACCATGAATAGGTTGGTGTTTAGTATATTATCAAATTTAGTTATGTCATTTTGAGAAATAAAATTTAGAATCATTAGCCATTGTGAATCTCGATTCTGTTCACGTTGCTTCATTTCTTCGTTGTATATCTGGAGTTCTTCGTCGTCTAATTCTTCAACTTTCACATTTTTTAGCTCGTCGTCAAATATACTATACGAACTGAAAAACATATCTCGAAATGGTAACAATTTTTTGCACGCTCCGTATATTTCAGCGCACGGTAATTCATCGATTAATTCAGCGCGATAATTGATATTTACATTCGAGTAAGGTTCACGTGTATTACTACCTAAATCGCCTATTTCAGAAGCCATGTAAATACTGCTTGCTATCTTATGAATGTTCTGATAAAACCCTTGTGTTATAAGCGTTTCAATGTCTATGAACTGTCCAAGTGTCATTGTGTTGAAATCAATCAATTCTAGCCTTTTGCCTTGTAGCTCGATTTCATTCTTGAAACGTTCAGAAACGGTTACATACTTTTTGATTTTGTCGTATTCAGAAGTCAGTCGCTTGGTTCTCCAATTAGCAACTTCATCAAAATCTAGCTCCCGAATAAGCGAAACGGAGTGTATCATTTTTTCAAACAACCCCTCCGATTCAACTTCATTCAGCTCCCGAAACTGCCTTACTGTTAGCATTTATAATGTCTGAAATGTTTGATACTATGTGTTTTGAAAGCTCAAAAATTACGGGTGTAGCAACTTCCGCGCTTACCGTGTCCTCAAACAATTTCGCTTTGTGTGAAATGTGAGCGTCCTCAAAGTGTTCAACGTTTGTCAATAATTCATCACGATACATAAAAGCAAATGCTTTTAAACCCCAATTGCCACCTGCACGCGCTATCTTTTCAATTTTTGAAACTTCTTTCGCTGTAAGGTCTAATTTGCCCTCAACTAAATCAATTCTGTAAACACGGTTGTTCACTTCAATTTGTGGTCTAATTTCCGCTTGCACATCGCCAAATGAAATTTCGTTTACCAACTCTGTAAACTTATTAATCGAAATCACTTCAACTAAATCATTGCTCCCTAGAATAGAAATCACACCCATCCATTTCTCGATGTAGTCGGTGTTTTCGTTGCTTAAAATAGACGAGATATTAACCAATTCTTTCAGTGTAATATCCTTACTTTCAGTCCTGACCGTGTAATCTTGACCTTTGAAATTTAGTTTTTTCATGTTTAAAAATTTATGCTAAGGTAACCATTTGCTTTGACTTTTCCAATTCCTTACCCTTGTTGGTGATGTCATTGTAGTCCACCACGATAACACGCTCTTTAGTTTGGTAACTCGCGCTTTGTGATTGTCCGTTGTTTAGATTCATTGTCGGGGTCTGTTGCGGTTGCGCACTTCCAAACGATGGTGCTTGTGCTGTTGACGCTGTTGGTGTTGAACCACCGCCACCGCTTGTACTTGGTTGTACAGATAAAATTTTACGAACGTTTGCAATACCCATTGCTACTGCCGAAGCTGCCGCAATAACACCTCGAATTGGTGATGTTGGATCGCCTGGAATTAATTGAGATAGGTATGCCTTTTGCGCACCTAAGTAAGTATCAATCGTAGCTATACCAACTGCTACTGCTTTTTGCGCTTTACTACCCTCTTTTAAGTTTGCACTGATAGCTGAAAGAGCACCGCTCGCTAATTCTAATTTATTGTCCCTAATTGCTCTTTCTCTTTGTATTTCTTTATCCGCTTCCGCTTGTCTTACCTTGCCAATTTCCGTAGCGTAAAATTCTTCAATGGCTTTTTTACCTTGGTTGTATTGCTCGATAGAAATTAGATTTTTGTCGAGCTGTTCTTTCAGCGCATCTGTTTCTTCTTGTTGAGCTAATGTAAACGC
>JBFYRD010000145.1:0-2914 GCA_041302405.1 Sulfuricurvum sp. | reverse complement strand
TACGTGCTACCATTACGCTTGATGGACGCTATAGATATGCTCTAAATAAAACAGATGGCTTAATTATTATTACGTGTAAATAAAATGAATTGTAAAGAAGAAGAGTAGTAAAAAGAAGGGTTTCCCCAAAGGGGAAAAGAGAATTTACGCTACAGAAGCCAATGCAGCATCGTAGTTTGGCTCTTCAGTGATTTCAGGAACGATTTCTTTATACGTAACAACACCTTCTTCATTTACTGCGAAGATTGCGCGACATGTTACACCAGCAAGAACAGAACCGCCAAGTAATACACCATATGCATTTGCGAAGTCTTTGTTACGGAAATCTGAACAAACTGTCAAATTATCGATACCTTCTGCTTGGCAAAAACGGCCTGCTGCAAATGGCAAGTCCAAAGATACGATTGTTGGTTTAACACCATTCATAGCTGCTGCTTTTGCGTTGAAGTTACGAGTCTCAGCTGCACAAACACCAGTATCAAGTGAAGGAACAACAATAATAAGTTGTTTTACACCTTGTGCTCCGCCTACGACTACATCACCTAAACCAGCTGAGTTAACAACAGTTACTTCAGGAGCTTTATCTCCAACATTTACTTCATTTCCTAGAAGTTCTACGTCTGTACCTTTGAATTTAGTAGTTGCCATGTTGGCTCCTTATTTTGTTTTTTTATTGATAGGAGAAGTATATTTTAAATCGGATAATTTGAGTCTGAATTATGAAAGAGATGTTTTAGCTTAAGCTAAATTACAGTTTACAACGGGGATTAACGGGTACATATAAATGTGTTTTTACATCACCTCGTGCATACGCTTCAAGTGCTGCACGGCCGATCATCGCAGCATTGTCTGAACAATATTTTAATTCTGAAAGATACAACTGCGCCTTATAAGGGATGAGTAAGTTTGTAACACGTTCACGTAAGTGAAGATTAGCACTGGCTCCACCGACAATAGCAAATCGTACCGGGGGATTGGTTTTAAAATATTTTTTGAGTTTTTGGATTAGATGTTCTGTTGCCGTTTTTTGAAACGCTGCAGCAATATCCGGATAAGATGTACTATCATTACCTTCTACTGCAAGACGTACCTGATTTTTGAGCCCTGAATAGCTAAAAGCAATAAGAGGGGATTGCCAAAGGGGAACGGTAAATGCGAATCGGCTAGCATCCCCCTCATGTGAGAGCTTTTCAATGAGCGGCCCGCCCGGATATCCTAATGACATCATTTTGGCTACTTTATCGAAACTCTCTCCGTAGCTATCATCCATAGTGGTAGCAACCGTTTCCATTTCATTATAGGAATTGACTTCAATCAACTGGGTATGTCCACCGGAAACGAGCAAAACAGTAATCGGAAATATTGCTTCTTTCTCTATAAAAAGAGAATAAATATGCCCTTTTAGGTGATTGATCGGCAGAATAGGAATACCTAGAGAGATACTTAGCGCTTTGGCCATCGTAACCCCCTCGATCAGAGTGACCCCTAACCCCGGCTCATTAGTGACAGCAACGGCTTTGAGTTGATCAAACCAGGGCTCGCACTCTGATAGAATACGGGGCAACGCTTCAGCGTGTAAACGGCTTGCAAGTTCAGGGACAACGCCACCATAGACTGAGTGTTCTAACTCTTGGGAAATCTTTTTATGATAGATCAGTTTTTTTGTTGCAATCTCAGTTATCGCTATAGAACTATCATCACATGAACTTTCGATGCTTAAGATCATAATGATTCTTTCATCGTTCGTGGTAAGCTTGTCGAACCATGAACACAATGTCCTTCGACAAGCTCAGGACGAACGGTACATATAATTTTCATGATATCACCCACTCTTTGACAAATGGCCATTCTCCAAATCCTGAGGCGGTGTTAATGTGCCCCCCCTCTTCAATCACTTTCATCTCTACACCAAGAGACTTTTGAAGCTCTAGGGCCTCTTCTGTACTCATATAGGGGTCATTCGTCGAAGTAATCAACAATACCTCTTCAGCAAAGAGGTTTTTAGGTGCTTCGATAGGAAAAAAAGTTTTAAGGGTTTCGATAGTGCATGTCAAATGGGGAGGTGCGACAAGCAAGAGCCGTTTTACAGGAGAAATTTCCCCCTCATTACAAAGATGAAACCATGCAATATTAGCCAACGAATGACAGATAACGAGATCAGGATTAAAATCGATCAGTATCGATTTGATCTGTTTCATCCATCTATTTTTGCTCGGGAAATGGGGGTTATCCAAAAGGGGGAAACTAACCGTGCCGTAATCTTTGGCGATCTCACCGGCTAACCATGCCTGCCAATGGGGATCATCACTTCCTCCCCATCCGTGTAAAATCAATATTTTTGCCATTACAGCCCTCGAACAAATGAACGAACTTCTTCATCTAACGCAAAAATAGCCTCAATTGATTCGGGGATTTCACTAAAATGCTCATATGCTCGAAGGATCAATTTGGAGATATCGATAAAACGGATCTCTCCTGCAATAAACCGTTCAATAGCAGCTTCATTCGCCGCATTAACAATAACACCGCGTGCTGGACTAGAAAGAAGATCCTCTTTGATCTCCCATATCGGGTAACGTTCTTGCTCTATTTCTCGAAATTCAAGTGCTCCGATATGGGTTAAATCGATTCGATCCACAATCGGCGTGTCAACCTGACCCATGAGTGCATAGGCAATCGGAAGACGCATATCGGCATGGGCAAAATGGGCGGTGGTGGAACCGTCACGATAATCGATGAGAGCATGAATCAACGATTTAGTTTCAATTACAGCATCGTATTTTCCCTCGCCAAATAGCCAACGGGCTTCGAGTAGTTCAAAAAGCTTGTTCACCATCGAGGCACTGTCGATCGTGATCTTCTGCCCCATCGACCAGTTGGGATGTTTTAGGGCATCTTCAAGAGTTGCGGTAGA
>JBFYRD010000144.1:0-2719 GCA_041302405.1 Sulfuricurvum sp. | reverse complement strand
CTTCAACCTCTTTGAGATCGATCACTTCAACGTCACCATTATCAGCTTTGAGCGTAGGTCGGATATACTCTTCGAGAATCGATTCGATACTGCGGAGTTTTTGTACCAAACTCATCGCATTAAAGTTACCGTCCCCTTTGGCTTCTTTGATTTTTTTACTGATCGCCTCTTTCTGTAGTTCAGCGCTGATTTCTGCGAGCATATCGACGAGGTAGACATCTTTTTTCTCATGTCCCCCCGGTTTGATACACGATTTACAGAATCCGCCCGCTTTGGTGTAATCGGTGATTTGCTCGATGGTTTCAAGTTTGTTCAGACGAATCACCTCTTTGAGGGTATCGAGACTTACACGGGCACATTCGCACACGATAAATTCCGTCTCGAACTCGGACATATCGACACCTTTATAGATCGATGCCGCTTTTTTGATAACGTCATACGCCATAACCGAACAGTGCATTTTTTGCCCCGGAACCGCAGGAATATCTTCCTCATCACGGAGCGCTTTTTCAACATCGATATTGGTGATTTTGAGCGCCTCATCCACCGTTTTTTCCATACAAAGTTCTGCCATCATATCTGAGCTTGCGATCGCCGTACCGCAACCGAAACTTTTAAATCGGCTTTTTACGATTACATCATTTTTAGGATCGATCATCCAATACAAACGTACCGCATCTCCACAGCTCTCTGCACCGAAATCAGCAATAATCAGCTTTTTATCCGCAGCATCTGCCTCTTCTTGAGTAATCTCACCCATGTTGATCGGATCATTCATCCGTCGTTGTACTTCAGTTGAATACTCTTCCCATAATGCTCCGCCGATTAACGTGTCTCGTGCCATTGATTGCTCCTTGATGGATGATATTACTCCAAAAGATGCAAGAGGTGTTCTCGTTAAAGTGTTACATTTTTGTCACTAAAATATTCAAGAATCAAATATGCAGTCATCGTTCTATATCAACACAAGGAATCAAAAATGGTCCAGATTACCGCTGTATTTAACAAACACTGTCTCAACGATGTTCTTCGCGAATTGTTCGACAATGGAATCGAAGGGGTAACCGTTACTGATGTTATCGGAAAAGGTTCTCTCGGTATAGCCGAAAAAAACAATGCCCCCGATTTGTATCCGAAAGTGATGATTATCGTTGTTGTTTCTAATGACAAAACCAAAGCAACCACAATGGAATCGATTCGTGCTCATACGCAGGATTTAGGTCATGGTGCAGGAAAAATGTGGCTTACCCCTGTTCTAGAGGTAGAACGTATCCGTACAGGTGAAAAAGACGAATCGGCACTCACGCAACCAATTCCACGGACAACTCATAAAACTAATACTTTCTTCACCGCAGTCGATACCCCATCGAGCTAATGGGTCTCCGATATTCGCAATGTTTTTCATTGCGAGATCTAAATTACATGTTGTATATTCCAACATTCAAGACACAGGTTCATCCTCTTTAAACTGTTCTTTGATAGCTAAAAATTGATCCAGATTGTTTATAAACAACTCAATCAACTGAGGATCAAAATGTTTTCCTTTTTCCATCTCGAAAAACTCCAAGATCGTTTCTAATGGCCATGCTTTTTTATACACTCTGTCACTTCCAAGCGCATCGAAAACATCTGCTATAGCAACAATACGTCCATAAATATGGATTTCATCCCCTTGTATTCCCCTAGGATATCCGCTTCCATCCCATTTTTCGTGATGTTCATAAGCCACCACTGCAGAGGCCTTTAAAATTGCACGGGTCGATGTATTGAGAATTTTATAGCCGAGTTCGCTGTGCGTTTTCATTACACTCCACTCTTCACTATCCAGTTTTCCCGGTTTTTTCAATATATGATCTGGAATTGCTAATTTGCCTATATCGTGCATTGGAGAGGCCTGAAAAAGAATTTCTGCATCTTTGCTATGCAATCCATACAGAAGCGCCAATAGTTTCGAATAATGGGCTACTCTTCGAATATGATTGCCTGTCTCTCTACTGCGTGTTTCCGATGCTGCACCGAGTGTATAAATCAACTCACCCTGAGTTGCCTCAATCTCTTCATGTAAGTGAATAACTTCAGATATATTGTGACGTATGGTCAAATATTCTACGAGCTCCTCTTTCATATTTTTGATTGGAACCACAACCGTATCAAGCCAGACTGTCTCACCTTGTTTATTGAGATTTTGGATCATCCCTTTCCATGTACGTCCGCTTAAAATCGTATCCCAGAGATTTTTGATGATCACTTTAGGAGTATCCGGATGTTTCAAAATCCGATGGTCTTGCCCTACAATTTCATCAAGTGTGTATCCCAAAGATTCAGTAAATTCCTGATTTACATAGGTGATTTTTCCACTTAAATCAGCCCGCGTTAAGATCGTGCTCTCATCCATCGCTTTGTGATATTCTCGAGAACGTTTCATCATCTCTTGTAAAGTATCACTTGTCATACTGAGTTCACTTTGCAGCTGAACTTTAAAATTTTCTTGATCGGTTATATCTTTTCGAATCCCTATAAATTCAACAATGTTTCCTTCGTTATCAACGATAGGCTTGATAGTAGTATCGACATAATAAACACCACCGCTTTTGGTTTTGTTTTTAACTTTGCCTCTCCATATTTGTTTGGCAGTGATCGTCTCCCACATTTCTTGAAAAATATGAGATTCCATGTCGGGATGTCGAACAATATTATGGGGTTTTCCTAAAAGTTCATC
>JBFYRD010000143.1:0-5045 GCA_041302405.1 Sulfuricurvum sp. | reverse complement strand
CGATTATCTCACCATAAATACCTTTTATTTTACGATTGTAAAAATCATCGATATCTACAGCACTGTTACTGAAAACATCTTTAACAACTTCTGCAAGAGGCATGGATGATATCAGACTGCTCCTCTTGATATTAAGTCCATGAGCAATAATTTCAAAAGCATTTTCATAAAGATGTTTTGTTTCTCTCACAATAGCCGCCATTGCTGTTGAGGGTAGTTCCAATACCGAATCATTGAGGTATCTGGCACTGTCAGAAGCAGTCGCTGATTGAGAAACATTAGGTTTAAGGGCAGTATTAAGAAAATGTATCAGTTTATCTATAAACGGTATAAACAAGATTACACCCATTATTTTAAACAGAGAATCAAAAACTGCAAGTTTTATTGTATAGTTATTTTGTGCTATACCTATAGCATCACTTATCATCTCCACCACATATATAATCTGATTAAAAATAAGAACCGCAACAACAGCAGTTACAACATTAAAAATAAAATGGGCACCGGCCAATCTTTTCCCATCTATATTTGAGCTAAGCGATCCTATAACAGCCGTTACTGTTGTACCTATATTTGCACCAATAGTAAGAGCTAAAGCATTTTCATACGTTATTTGTCCAACAGAAAGTGCTGCCAAAATCAGGACGATAGTCGCATGAGAAGATTGCATAACAACCGTTGCCAATAAACCAATACCGATAAAGATCATTAGACCTTTAAAACCGCCAACGGCAAAGGATGATATATCCACAGCTTCTTTAAATGCTTCGAAGCCCTCTTTCATATAGTGAATCCCCAGGAACAAAAACCCAAGACCTGCCAAGATATACCCTATCCCTTTGAGTGACTGGGCTTTTTGAAATATAAGGATAACACCAAATACTAGCATAGGCATTGCATACGCTGCGATATTTACTTTAAGACCTAAACCTGCCATAAGCCATGCACCGGTTGTTGTTCCTATATTGGCACCTAAAATGATTCCAACACCCTGATTCAATCCAATAAGGCCTGCACCAAGGAATGAAATCGTTAAAACTGAAACCAAAGAACTTGATTGCATAATAGCAGTAACGACAAACCCAAAACTGATACTTTTGTAAAGGCTATCCGTTGATTTTTGCAATACTTTTTCTAACACTCCGCCTGAAAAAGCTCTAAAACCCTCTTCAAGTGCCAACATACCAAATAAGAAGATAGCAACCCCTGCTGCTATTTCCTTGAAATTTGGACTAACCCAAAATCCATATGCCAACAATAATAAAATTGTCGGCAGTAATATTCTTTTTAACAAATTACGATTACTCCTCTTTTTTGTCTATCGACCTTTGTACTGCTACAGTACAATCCCTTTAATCATGAAGAAAATTGCCGCAGCCAAAATAGCAGCTACTGGAACCGTAATGACCCATGCGGCAACAATTTTTTTAATGGCATCTCGTTTAACATATTGGATTTTTTCGGTAGATTTTAGGTGTTTGATGGCATCTTTTAAATGTTCTTCTTCATTATCAATCACTTTGTAAAGTTCAACGATTCTTTCGTAATCCTGTTTGCTTTTTTCCTCTTTTTCCTGAAGATTTTTCAGCTCATTCTTATACGCTTTTAATAGCTTTTTCTCATCGTCAATCGTCTCTTTTTCATGAGCTATGATAGTATGGATAGAAGTCGGTTCAAGATACTCTCTTAAAAATCCGACACCGAAAATACCTCCAATGGCAATATGGGTGGAACTTACCGGCAAACCGAGTTGTGAAGCGAGAATAACCGTTATTGATGCAGCCATTGCAACCGAGAAAGCTCTCATTTGATCCAGTTCTGTGATCTCATCACCTACGCTTCGGATAAGCTTTGGTCCATAAAGAGCCAGCCCCAAAGAGATGCCGATTGCACCGATAGCCATAACCCAAAAAGGGATATTAGCTTTTGAAGAAATCCCTCCGCTGACAACCGCATCATTTATCGCTGCCAACGGTCCGATAGCATTGGCTACATCATTTGCCCCGTGCGCAAAACTCAAAAGTGCTGCAGCAAAGATCAAAGGGACGGTAAAAAGAGCATTGACCCCTGCTCTGGAATTTTCAAGAGTATGTACTTTTTTAGCCACCGTTGATCTCACCATAACGTACACAATCACCGCAATAATAAACCCAAAAATTCCCGCTACTGTAAATGAAGGTTTATCACTTTGCGGTAAAAAAATTATCACATCTACAATCGAAGGCCAAAGATTTTTCAAACCTTTTAATGTAATATAGGTAACAAACGCCCACGCCATAATCGCTACGAATATGGGTACCCATTTGGATGCTGCCGCTACCTTATCCTCTTTATAAACCATCGTCTTTTTAATAGCTAATAAAAATGCAGCGGCAACGATTCCCCCAAGCAAGGGCGAAATAATCCACGAAGCTACAATGCCACCCATTGTCCCCCATGCCACAACGCCAAATCCGGCCGCTGCGATACCCGCTCCCATGACACCACCGACAATAGAGTGGGTCGTGGAAACCGGGGCTTTCATCCATGTAGCGAAATTCAGCCATAATGCGGCAGCCAAGAGTGCTGCCATCATCGCCCAGATAAAGGGATCGATATTGCCGCCGAAACCGGAAATATCGATAATCCCCTCTTTAATGGTCTTGACAACATCTCCGCCGGCGATAAATGCGCCCGCCGCCTCAAAGATGGCTGCGATCACGATCGCGCCTCCCATTGTAAGCGCTTTGGAGCCTACAGCAGGTCCAACATTATTGGCTACATCGTTTGCACCAATATTCATAGCCATATAGGCACCAAATAATGCTGCTATGGCTAAAAACACGTTATTGGGCAAACCGCCGGTACTCATAAAACTGTACGCCAAAACAGCGACCATAAAAAAGAGTCCGAAACCCAATTTTATAAAATCTATTCCGCTACTTTTGATTGCCTCTTTTTCCATTTTTTTCAGAGTTTTTATCTCCATGTTATACCTTTTCTTTAATCTATATTTATAGCATTCACTAACATTCAAAACAAATAATGGAATCTGCCGACTTGATTCGCCGGCAGCCTTAATAGTGTGAAGATTTGGTTAGAAAACTGTTAGCGGGAAGGATTCACAAATTGGGATTTTTCCCCATGTGTACGTTTATGATATCGCTCAACGATTTCAGGATTATGGTGAAGATTGATTTTCGCATCCTGCTTCCCTTCATAAGAGAGCTGTGAGAGAACATAGCGGATTGATTCTAAACGTGCCCGTTTTTTATCATTGCTATCAACGATGATCCATGGCGCGTATCCTGTGTGGGTACGGCTGAACATCTCTTCTTTGTAATAGGTGACTTTGTCCCACATCTCTTGTGCTTTCTGATCGACAGGGCTCAGTTTCCAGTGCTTAAGCGGATTGCTCATGCGCTCAGTAAATCGTGTTTTTTGATTATCTTTTGAGATGGAGAACCAAAATTTAATTAAAATTATTCCATCATCGATCAATGCATGTTCAATCTCAGGGACTTCGCGCATAAACTTCTCATATTGGTCCGGAGTACAAAAATCAAATACCGGCTCTACGATCGCCCGATTGTACCAGCTACGGTCAAAAAACGTGATCTCTCCAGGATTAGGCAAATGTTGAAAATATCGTTGAAAATAAAATTGTCCCGTTTCAACTTCCGTCGGTTTTTGCAATGCTACAACTCTAAATTTTCTGGGATTGAGGTATTCGGCAAATCGCTTAATCGCCCCTCCCTTACCCGCAGCATCACGCCCTTCGAAAATGATCATTACCCGTTTGTTGTTTTCGTAAACCCAGTTTTGCAGTTTGATTAATTCTACTTGTAAGCTTTTTAGCTCTTGTTCGTATTCAACATCATGCAAAATCTTTGCAATCTTTTTTTTACTCATCAACTGTGTTAATCCACTTTTCGTTCTCAATAAATGAAAATTTTGCTCCAATTCTGTTAGAACTTTTTTCGCTTCTTCGTCTTGTACGTGGTTATGCAGATACTCCAAATCTTGAAATATTGTTTTCATTCTTCTCCTTTATCTATTTAGACGTTTTTTACATCATAATCTTTCATTCTATTCCTACCTAACTTTGGAAATTCTTTAGTGGCCACCTAAATCATCAAGAAATCTATTTTCTTTTACCTCTCTCCGCTATGATTACATTACTTTAGAATTAGGATCAATTATGGACGGACGCGAACGAAAAAATATTATGTCAGGCAAGCGGGTGAGCATCGTCCTCAAAGAGGATCAATCTAGCGGGAGATTAACAGAAGGAGTCGTCCGTGATATCCTCACCAAATCACCGAACCATCCGCATGGGATAAAAGTACGCCTCAGGAGCGGAGAAGTGGGACGAGTCAAAGAGGTATTTTAAAGATGAGCGTACAAAAAGAGAACCATTTCGACACCATCGCAGACGAGTTTAACGGCCTTTGGCAGATGACACCCGAATATCAAAACTGGATGAGCACGACTATTGTCTCCACTTTGAATTTAATGCCCGATGATCGATTCGTCGATCTTGGGGGCGGAACGGGATTTTACACCAAACTCATCGCCAAAAAAGCGGACCTTCATAACAAACCGCTGTGTGTAGAACCCTCAGAAAATATGCTCTCCCAGATACAACAAAGCGATAACCTCGAACCCATCTGCGCTGATGCGTTATCGTTTTCCGGACGCGATATCCGCTATGACAAAATACTGCTCAAAGAGATGGTTCACTTTGTAGATGAACGTAAAACACTTTTTGAAGGAATCCGTCATCAGCTGAGTGAAAAAGGGAAACTGTTAATCGTCACCCGCCCGAAAAATACCCCGTTGCCATTTTTTACAGCAGCACTCGAAACGTTTGCACAGGGACAACCCTCACTTGAATCGATGAAAAAAGAGCTGCTCGAAGCCGGGATCAACCCTACCTCCATAACAGAGGAATTTGTCTTTAGTATGCCCAAAGAGCGATGGTACGGGATGCTGCGAAACCGGTTTATGTCTAATCTGCAAAACTTTACCGATGAAGAGATCGAAAAGGGGATATCACAGCTAGA
>JBFYRD010000141.1:0-2649 GCA_041302405.1 Sulfuricurvum sp. | reverse complement strand
GGTTTTTGGCGGTTATCGAACATTTGCTGTAAAATAGCCGAGAGTTTTGTGATTGCGTCGCTGAGCGTTCCGGTTTGTTCACCGAGTTCGAACATAGAGAGTGATAAGGTTCCGAGTTGTTTTTGATAATTAACAACCGATTTGCTGAGGCTGAGTCCACTTTCGATATCTTGCAGGACGTTAGTGAAAATCGCTCTGAGCATTGGGTCTTGGGTGTCACTGATACTTTCTGCTAAACAGGTATTGACAGGCATTCCGGCATCGAGCATGGTAGAGAGTTGATCTAAAAAAGTGATGTAGGCTTCGTCTTTTACGCGTCGATTTTGGATAGGATTGGTGTAGTGTTTTTTTAAGCGATCCAATTTCATCGATAGAGGTTCTGAAACCTCTTTAAGCTGAATCGGTACACCCAATGACTGATCGCGGAATTTTTTGAGTGCATCTGCCTTATGGGCTGCTTCGAGAGTTGTTGTAAACTTACGTTGCCCTTGTTTATAGCGCACTCGAAAAAATTTCATCTACAGCTCTTTGGTGACACGAAGAATCTCTTCAAGGGTAGTGATACCGCGCAATGCTTTGCTGAGCCCATCAATAACCATCGGTTCAAACCCTTCATTCTCTTGGGCATACCGAGAGATTTCGTATTTGGAGGCTTCATCGGCTACCATTTTCGCGATGGTTTCATTTACTATTAGAATTTCTGAGATCAGAATACGTCCTGAATAACCGGTATTATTGCATTTACTGCACCCTTTACCGGCATAAAATTTTGAATCCTCGCTGATCCAACGTTCGACACGGCGGAGAAGGTTCTTATGCGGCTTGATTTCTGTTTTACACTCATTACAAATTTTACGTACCAATCGCTGTGCAACGATACCGACGAGAGAATCGGCAATAAGATAAGATTGCAATCCCATTTGAACCATACGGCCAATCGCACTTGGGGCATCGTTGGTATGCAGGGTTGAGAAAACAAGGTGACCGGTTAAGGATGCTTGTGCCGCAGAGTTTAGGGTTTCAAAGTCACGAATCTCCCCAACGAGGATGATGTCTGGGTCTTGGCGTAAAAACGATTTTAACGCTTCTAGGAAACCAAAACCTACCCGTTCATTGACTTGAACCTGCTGAACCAGAGGGAGTTGATACTCGATAGGATCTTCGATAGTGAGAACCTTATTTTCAATGCTTTTTACTTCATTCAGTGCCGCGTAGAGGGTAGTGGTTTTACCGCTACCGGTAGGACCTGTGATAAGGACGATTCCAAACGGTGCATGGATAATTTCATTGAATTTTTCGAGATTTTTATCTTCAAATCCTAGTTCATGGAGTTTAAGGAGGATTTTTTGTTGATCCAAAATCCTCATAACAATCGATTCACCAAACAGTGTTGGGGTACTAGAGAGACGAAAATCGTATTTCCCTCCGGCAACGTCGAGACTAAAGCGGCCATCTTGAGCTTTGCGTCGTTCGGAGATATCAAGATTTCCCAAGAGTTTGATTCGTGAATTGAGCGCAGTATAGATATCCAAATCAAAAACAAATGTCTCTTGTAGTATTCCATCGACACGTGCTCTTACTGACATGGAGCGAAGTTCAGGTTCGATATGGATATCGCTGGCACGTCGTAAAACGGCATCTTTGATGATGAGATTGATAAGTTGCATTACAGCGCTTGCATCACCGTCGGCTCCCTTGGACCCTTCAGTATTAATCTCTCTTTTGACTTCAGCGGCGATACTTTGCGTTTTTTTAATGATTTCCAGACGCTGAAAAATATGGGCAATATCTTCACTCAGTGACAAAAATACTTTGATTGGCTTCGTTGCAATATTACGTTCAAGCGCTTCGAGAGCATCAAAATTCAATGGATCAGAAGTGGCAATATAGACATAATCCTCATCTTCTTTAAACGGAATCGCTTTAGCAGCAGTGAGTAAGGAGATGGAGAATTTAGCAAGTGACTGGAAATCTATTTTTTCACCAAACAGGTCGACAAAATCGATTTTTAGCTGTTTGGAGAGGAGCAGTGCCATCTCTTTGTGTGAGACCATCCCCTCTTCGACGAGAACTTCCCCTAATTTTTTCGTAAAACCGGAATCTTTTTGTTGTTGAAGAGCATGCTCAAGCTGTTCTGGGGTAATTAGCCCCTCAGAAATGAGTAAATCTCCCAATCGTACTTGTTGACGGATCATTCTCTTCTCCTTAGTTTGTCGTGTTTAATTTCCACGTCCGAACCAATTCGGAGGCAGCTTTGGAATCTTTATAGTTAAGGTAGAGTTCCAAGATTTTGATCGCTTCATCTTTACGTCCTTGGGCGTAGTACGATTTAGCATATAAGAGCCATGCTTCTTCTGGCTCACGGTTGAGCTGATTTGCTTTTTTTGCCCAAATAGCAGCATCGACATAGTTCTCTTGAGCGTAAAAATCGCGTGCAATGATTAATGCAGTTTCGTATTTTGGATTGCTATTATAAGCGCTGATAAAATCAGCCGTTGTGTTTTTAGTAGAGTTCTGGACACTGAATACACGATTGCCGGTGAAATCTTTTTCCGGAGTTGGAACAGTGGCAGGGGGAACTACAACCGCTATAGGCATTTCATTAGTAGGGGCGACTGATGGTGGCGTTGCGGCTAGTTTTGGGATAGT
>JBFYRD010000140.1:0-4218 GCA_041302405.1 Sulfuricurvum sp. | reverse complement strand
ACTATTCTGAAAA
This sequence comes from Sulfuricurvum sp., assembly GCA_041302405.1. Lineage (GTDB taxonomy): Bacteria > Campylobacterota > Campylobacteria > Campylobacterales > Sulfurimonadaceae > Sulfuricurvum. Next base: position 4,205 of record JBFYRD010000140.1, on the reverse strand, counting down.
TTTGCGCGATGTGAGTCGTCCTGCGAAAATGCGGTTTTCGGTACAGCAAGCGTCGACGTGTGTTTTGGATTGCGAGATAATGCATCACCGTGTTGATCTAAATTTTGCGGTGAAAGAGCTTTACCGACGAACAAAGCGCCGATCACTTATCGTCCTCATCGGCGATTTTTTTGAGATTCCCGATTTGAGACTCCTCGCCCGTAAACATGAAGTAGTTTGTATCGTCGTACGCGATCGTGCCGAAGAGAATCCTGCCGTGATGGGATTTAGCGCATTGATCGATCCGGAGAGCGGCGCGGTGTTGGAGGGGGATTTCAATGAGCGAAGCGTGAAGCGCTATGGTGATCGCGTACGTGCCCATGACATCGAACTCTTCGAGTCGTTTCGCAAAGCAGGAGTGAGGGCAACAAAACTCTATACCGATAGCAATGCGATTGTCACCTTGCGTCGGTTGTTTGAGGGGAGAGTATGAAAGATTTGAATATTCCGCTAAACGACATCGCCCCGCTAGTGGAGATCCCCGATTATTCACTCTATTATTTTATCGCGGTGGTTCTTATCGTGGTTGCTTTGAGCTTGGCACTTATTTTGGCACTCCTCAAACAGATCCGAAAACGTCGTATAAATTTGCGCAAAGAGCGTTTTAACGCACTCTCATCCATTGATTTCTCCGATCCCAAACGTGCCGCCTACACCATCAGTGAACTCGGACGTGTGTTTGCCTCCGATAACGAACGTACAGAAAAGGCATATCATAACCTCTTCGAGCGTTTGGCCCCCTACAAATACGCTCTGAAAGTGGAGATGATCGACGAGGAGACGATAGGGTATTATCGCCTCTATTTAGAGATTATCGATGCTTGAGGGGATTTATTTCCAGTTTCCGAAACTCAGTTTTATCCTCTTTTTCTTTCTCGCATGTGAGGCACTCTGTCCTCTTCGCAGCAACCCGATCTATTTTCCCCGTAATACACTGTTTGGAACACAAGAGAGTAAACCCCCTCTGTGGATGTGGGTTGCCAAATGGGCGATGATCTCCTTTTTTATCGTCGCGCTGATGTCTCCCGTTCGGGAGGTGAAAGAGGAAGCGAAAGGGTATGACATCCTCCTTGCACTCGAACCATCATCGATCCAAAGTGAAACATTGGAGGATATCCGATCGTTTATCGAAAAACGCCCATCGGATCGTTTTGCCCTCTATGTCCCTGCGCTATCTCCTACAATTATCCCCCTTACCGAGGATCATGAGACGTTTCTAAAAATTCTCTCTCAGCTCAAAAAAGAGAACTCTGAGGAGAAAATAACCAAAGAGATAGAGCGTTTTTTCTCTACTACACCTGAAGCGAGAGGGTGGGTGATACTCCTATCCAAAGAGCCTAAAAAATGGGTCCGTTCTCTCCCGATAGGGGTTGAAGTGAGTATTATCGAACCGGACGAGGATTGGGTAGAGGTGGCCCATCACACCCATCCGCCGTTTACGGCGATGCCAACGCACAAATATTTTGAGTATTACTATATTTATCCGCTCTTCATAGGCTTTTTAGCGATGCTCCTCTATCTGTATGGCCGTAATCAAAAGGGATTGGCATGAGTTTTTTACATCCTGAATTCCTTTTTTGGTTACTGCCGCTTACCTTTTTCCTTTTTTATTTTTGGCTTACTCAAAAACCACTCCAAAATCGGTGGCTGAGTGAGGCGGTTATCGAAAAATTGCGTGCACCTGAAACTACTATGGGACTCAAGGGCCGTAATATCCTTTTTTTTCTATCTACGCTCTTAATCATCCTTGCCATGGCCCAACCGGTAATTATTGATTCGACACCGATAGAGGGGAAAGAGCTTCATATTATCATTGCGATTGATCTTAGTGATGAGCATTTTGACCAAACCCGTTCACGGGCACTTTCGACTCTCTACTCTGTTTTAGAGGAGAATATTGAACTGATGGCATACGATAATAAGCTCTATGAGATCGCACCGCGTAGTAATGATGGGGGGATATTGGGAGAATTGATACGCCATTTAGCCGCTTCTGATAGAGTATCCGATCGTGATGTGTTAACGGAAAAGTTGGCACAGCGTAAAGCGGATATGAAGATACTTATCACCTCCATGCCGTTTAAAATGGAGGATATGATGTTGGTTGCGTCCCCATCGGATGTTTTAGTTGTCCATGAAAAATTGCTAGAGCTTAGAAACAACCATCGTCTTCAAGCGCATATTCCCCTCTTTTTTTATCCTTTGGGATTGGCAATGGTTCTGATTTTATTTGCCCTCTCGTCGATGAGCAAGCGTCAAAGTGTGAGTGTAGGCACATTGCTTTTGGCTCTAAACCTATCACCTCTTACTTCCCATGCCGGAATTTTGGATTTCAAAGAACTATCAGAAGCCAAAAGAGCGTATGAATCGGGTGAATATCAAAAAGCGGAGCGATTGTTTGCACGCCATCAGATGAAACATGATTCGCCTCAGGTGCGTTATAACCGTGCGAATGCCCTCTATATGAGCGGTCGACATGAGAGAGCACACTATTGGTACAAGAGGGTCCATACAACCGATCCGATATTGCAAAAACGTGTCCGTTATAATTTAGAACAGAGTAAGGCAAAGATCGAAATGGCTAAAGCGGACAGAAAAAGATTTGAGAAGAGGGATCAACAGATTCAGACAAATGGGGTAAACACCCCTTTGCTGCCGAAGCGTTTTCAGAGAGAAACGAAATTATTTGAATGGTGATTTAGGTAAAAATATCGTAGAGCTTGTTCGCACCCTTCATTTCACGACGCAGTTGCGTGTAGTCTTCATCTTGAAGAGCTTTTTTAAGGGTTTGAAGTTCGATTTCAAACAGCTCAACCGCACTGAGGACGTTTTCTCTATTTTGGCGGAAAATATCTTCCCACATGGCAGGAGAACTTTTTGCGAGACGGCTCATCGAGCGAAATCCCCCTGCTGCTAGGGTGAGGATATTCTCTTTTTCTTCTTGGGCGAGCACAGTGTTGGCAAGAGCGTACGAAATAACGTGCGGCATATGGCTGATAAAAGCCGCATGACGATCATGTTGCGCGGCACCCATGGTCCGAATTTGCATCCCGATTGCTTGGAAAATTCGTAATGCAGTATCGCGCTGAACATCACCACTGTGTTCCAAGTCACATAAGACTACCACTTTTTCAGTGTAGAGTCCTTCGAGTGCTGCTTTGGGACCAAATTGTTCGGTTCCTGTCATTGGATGGGCGGCAACAACGTTAGGACGAATCATCTTAGGGATGGCATCGACAATAAGGGCTTTCGTACTTCCAAGATCTATGAGGGTTTTATTGCTCTCAGCCAAATCGGTTGATTGTTCTAAAAATGCAATGACGCCATCAACGGGGATCGCTAAAAAAATAACATCACATTGAGCTTTGAGCTCTTCAAACGTCACAAACGAATCTACTAATCCTCGTTGCAGGGCGATCTTTTGATGCTCTTCATTATGGTCGCATCCAATGATCGAAGCGATAAAAGAGAGATGCTTCAGCGCAAGTGCCATCGATCCCCCCATTAACCCCAATCCTACAATTCCGATCTTCAATCCATCTCCTTTGTGCACTAATTACACTATTTTAGCCCTTTTAAGTTTAATTTACAGAACTATTAATCGTTACAGTGCTAGAATAAGAGACTATTTTAACGCAATGGACTTTGGCTTGAAAAAAATCACCCTCTCATTGGCAGTAGCAAGTGCGCTTGTTTACGGATCGACACAAAACGTTCAATCAATTCAGTATGAGGGGATGATTCACATCTCCGAAGCCGTTGCAAAACGGCTCAATGAGGTAAAAGTGGGTGAACCACTCTCTCCCTCTGCTGTGGATAAATCCATCAAAAACTTCTTTGATCAAGGGTATTTTGAAGATATCTGGGTAGATGAAAATGAGGGGAAAGTTACCTTTCATTTTAAAGAGAAACCGATTATCTCCAAAATCGAGCTCAAAGGGTATAAAGAGAACGATGAAGAGGCAGCTAAAGGGCTCTTGCAAATTGAAAAAGGGGCGCTTTACGATGAAAAGCGGCTTGAGGGGGCTAAAAAGCGAATCATTGATGCGTTGAGTACCGATGGTAAAATCGACTCAGTTGTAGAGATTGAGACCAAGAAGCTTGAGAACGGCAGTATGCAAGTCACCTTTATTGTCAACGAAGGTGAAGAGATTAGATCGGAAGAG
>JBFYRD010000138.1:0-6536 GCA_041302405.1 Sulfuricurvum sp. | reverse complement strand
GGCGACCGTGAAGGGATAGGTATCGGATAGCACTGTAGGTTGCTTCCGAGGAGTTCACCTCTGCAACCATGGCATAATAGCCACCCATCGGGGGTTTAGGGAGCATGACCGTATTGGCTTTAAACTCTAACGGTTCTTTCTTTAAATTGGGTTGGATGAGTGACGCAGATCCGTTTGATTCAAGATTCATCAACGCGAACATTGCACTCTCTCCCTTACCGTGACCACCGTGTTTGGAAGCGGTTGTTTTTCCCTCATCGCAGGCGTGTGGAGTCCAATAAATTACTCCATCGCCATACCCCCAGAGGGTAGCGGTTATGAAAAGCATTAGTGCTGTTTTTTTCATTTTGTCTCCTTAAAATTTAAATGTTGCCCCAACATAGTAATAGCGTTCTCCTGGATCGTTTGGTGAACCCCGCGTGCCCATATTATAAGGAGCAAGACGGTTTTGGATATTGTCGATACCGGCAAAAAATTCAGTTTTGTTATCGAAGTGATAAATAGTTTTGATATCCGCTGTCGTATAATCGCTATAAACATTTGCACGTGCAGCATCAGCTCCATAAAAATTCTGAAGGGTTTTAAGATTTAAGAAATAGGACATGCCACCAGTAGTGTATGCTAGCTGCAATTTCCCGGTTTGCTTGGCACTTTCAGTTAAAGGTTGACGTGTGGTTTCATCCAAGGTATCAAGATAGGCGAGGGAGCCTTTGATACTTAAAAAGTCTGTTGGATAATACGTCAGACTTGTTTCCACCCCTTCGATAGTAGCTTTTGCAACATTTCGATAGTTATAATAGGTCGTGAGTCCTGTGGTTCCGGTAATATATGATTGTATGAGATTATCCAGCTTTGAATGGTGATAAACAATGTCAAGTCTGAATTGATCGTGCTTATATCCGATTGCTGCTTCGTAGGTTTTGGATTCTTCCGGTTGAAGATTTTCATTCCCGCTTATGTCTGAAATGCGTGGGCCACTTGCTCGCTGAAAATGGCTGTACATGTTAGTAAAGCTAGGGGCCATGAATGCCTCTCCGTAACTCACACGAAAGTCAAGATTATTCCACTGATATTTGGCAGAAACCCTTGGATTGGTTGTTGAACCAAAATCACTGTAATGGTCGTAACGAATTCCTATAGTTGTACTGAGATTATCGGTGATTCGCCACTCATTTTGATATAGGGCGTTGAGATTGGTTCTCTCGCCAGTTTTTGAGTACATCGATACATCAATGTCTTCTTGTTTTAGTCCAATGCCAAAAATATTTGTGACCGAATCGGAGGTAAGATGACGTAGATGCGTGTTTATTTCTCCCATACCGTATTCGGTAGTCTCTAAACCGTTTCCACGGTTGACTTTTGCATCGCTGTAGCCGTATCCAAAGTTTGTATCTATCAAATAATCATTCGTTGTATGGTTATAAATCCCGCTGAGCTGATAGCGTTTTTCCTTTTCGTATGTGGTGGCTCCCGTTGAGCTGACTCCATCATCATCTTGATTTAAAAATTCAAGTCTTGTTTGAAATGAGTCATCCCCAAGTTTAATGGTATTGCCATAGCTTAGAAATTGTTTGGATTCATTTCGAAGATCGGTATAAATGGAATCCTTGTTTAGACGATAATCATTGCGTTCTTTTAGTTCGACGGAAAAAATATGTGAGACGGTTTCGCCACCGATATTTGCACTTGCACGTAAAATGCCTGTTTCACGTTCGTGGTTTTGTGCCATTCCCCCGATAACGGTTGCTTTCACTGAGGTTTTATTGACCGCTTTTTTGGTAATGATGTTGACTACACCGGCTAGTGCATCGGCACCATAAAGAGCAGACATGGGACCTCTAACGATTTCGATTTTTTCAATATCTTCGAGCTCTATTCCATTGAGATCGGAATCACCGTATTTTCCGGTACGGCGAAGACCATCGACTAAAACTAATGTATGCGCGTCAGAGAAGCCACGCATATTTATCGAAGAGGTGCTTCCCGAATCTTTGACCGTGATTCCGACCGCTTCATTGAGGATTTGAGGGACGCTTCGCCCAGAGAGGCTCTGAATCGTTTTTCGGTCGATTACCTCGACAGATGCCTGAACATCATCTATGGATTCTTCTTTTCCAAATGAGGTGGTAGAAATTGAAATCGGATCTAGTGCTTCTGCGTATATTGTTGAGCAAAGTAGCGTGCTTAAAAGTATAGATATCTTCATTTCATCTCCTTAGAATTTGATCGAAAGACCAGCAGTATAGGTTCTGCCTTGGTTGACGGTGAGAGAGAGATCTTCGGCATTGAATATTAAGTTTTCGTCTCTATCACTGCTAGCACGTGCGGTGTTGTAGTATTGGTTGTCGAATAGATTGTCGATGCGTGCAAAAAACGCATACGATACATTGCCCATTTTCGCTTTATATTCGGCGAGAATATTGACCGCTTCTTGTCCGTCAATCTCAATTTTGTTGAGATCATCCGCATAGTAATCCGATTTTTTGCTGTATTCGGTGGAGAGTTTGATATTCGAATTATGTTGGTAGTCGAGTATAAAGTTGAGGTTGTGTTTGGAGGTTCGCGGTATGATATTTCCACTCACGTCGTAATATACAACTTCACCCGCATTCACTCTTCCGTTATGATCGTTATCAAAATGGATGCCGAAGTTATCGTATTTGGTGTATTTTGCGTTGAGATAGGTGTAGGCTAGGTTATAGGAGAAGTGATCGTTGATTTTAGCGTTCATCGCAAGCTCTAGCCCTTGGTGTTTCGCCCCCCCTATATTGGCCCACATATCGGTGATGGTACTGTCCACGCTTCCGTAATTTCCGGCAGTTTTCATAATGAACTCTTTTCGGTCTATTCTAAAAGCAGAGGCTTCGTAGTTGATGTTGTTGATGGCGCCTCGTAAACCGATCTCATAATTTTTGGCGTGTTCAGGTTTTAGATCGGGATTATTCTGCGTGCTGCCGTAGGTGCTGACATCCCCTGCAAAAAGTTGGGTAATCGTCGGTGCTCTGAATCCTGTCGAGTAATTTAAAAAAAGGCTGTTTTTCTCATCAAAATTATAATTCGTGCCGATTCGGTAGGAGTAGACATCAAACGATTTTTCAAGCGTATTGTTTCGAGAGTCGGTGTAGTCGAGATTGATATCATCATACCGAACGTTGAAGGTTGCGCTGAGCTTATCGGTTATCCCCTGTTTGTACTCGCCATAGAGAGCATATACGCGCTCATCCGTTTCGTTGTTACTGTTTTCATCGCCAGCAAGTAAATAGGTATAGTTACCCGGTACACCAACTCGCTGATCGACACGATAGAGCACTTTGTTCTTATAATTATTGTCTCGTACGTCAACTCCCAAAAGGGTTGCAAAAGTCTCAGAGGCTGTTCGGTACTCTCCTTTAACCCCTTTTTGAATCTGCTCATAATAATTGTCATAGACATAATCATCATCGGTATAGGTTTGCGTTGCACCGTTCCCGTTTTTGGTTTGAGGGCTTGACCAGTAGTAGGTATCATCGGTATACGCATATCCGTTGATAAGTAAATTAGAGTTATTGGAAAAATCTTTTGAATAGGTGAGGAACAGTTTTAACAACTCAACATCGAATTTTCGGGTGTAGTCTCTGCTCTCCATATCCCCCGTGAAAACACTTTCAGGATTCGTTCGTGCCTCTGTTTCACCTCCAACGGTTCCATGAGAATCTTTTTTTCGTTTTGATGCTTCGAGTCCGAAGGTCAAATCACTCGTAGTGTCGATGTAGTACTGAAGTTTGCCGTTGAGGTATTGAGCAGTGTAATCAGAATCTTCATGGTAGCCGTCCGCTTTACGTTCGCTTGCTTGAACATGAAAACTAAAGTCATCGTTAGCGTATCCGGTTCGTGCTAATAACTTTTGATACCCGAAGCTTCCACGCTCGATGGCGGCAAAATTTTGATTGTATTTTGCCCCTTTTTTAGTAGTAATGATGACTGCACCGCTTAGGGCATCATCACCGAAGAGGTACGATGCTCCCCCCTTGATCACTTTGATTGATTCGATATTATCGAGATCGATATTGACCGAACCCGTCCTCTCAAACACCGGAACACCGTCGATTACGACGGCAACCCCCGGTTTTTCACCCATATAGACTTGGTTTTCTATACCGCGAATATGAATTTTCAAACTGTCTCCGGTTTTGACTTCCGTCGTAATTCCGGGAATGCTTTGAAGAATTTGTTGGATATTTTCGGTATGTGCATTGTCAACACTCTCGCCGCTGATCGTTGCGGTGCTGGATACTTCGGATCGTTTAGTAGCGAAGCGATCATCGATTGTTGTAGAGTCAATCCCTATAATTCCGAGGTTTTCTGCCCCAAAGCAGGAGCTTACAATAAGAGATGAGAGCAAGAGAGAGTGGGTGATTCGGCGGGTATTTACCATCGCACTTCCTTAAAAATTTAGATTAAAGTGTGCGATTATGAAGAAATAGTGTTACATTTGTGTTAAGTAGTAAAAATAAGAATTTATTAAATATAGTTAATTGCTCAGAAAAACTGTTTTCACAAGAGAGCCTTAAATGGTGTAAATCTTTAAGGAGGTCGATTTTGCAAGTAAGACTCTCATGTGAAAATATCGAGAAGCCGTAATTAGGCTTCTTGATAGATTGTTTTTAGGATTACATTGTATTTTTAAACAAAGCGACCATTCCCCATCCAAAATATATTACGATCCAAAGAATAAATAGTATTAATGACGCATTAGCGAGTCGAGATACTGCTGAACCTTCGGTTGCCGTATAGACACCTTCGGTTTTGCCTACTTTCCATGCCATGGTCAAAATAAATGCGATTCCGGTAAATCCGAGGACGACAAATGTCAACAAAAACATGATGATAGTTTCCCATTCTAGATTCATCGGATAACCGTACAGATCGTATCCGATACCCGACATAACGTTGTATCGGATCAGTTCTCGAATACCGGAGATGAGTAACGCGACAACGACTAGTACTCCCGTAGTAACATAGCTGTTTTTATTTCCCATCGCCAGTACGAGAAGGATGACAACCGAAGCAACCGTAGCCAATGAGAGCGGGTGGAATAAGAGGTTCTCTTTGAGCATCCACACAGCGAATAATGCAGCACTGATCACTAAACCAATCACCGCTATTTTGGTACCGAGGCTTTTAACAAATTCCAAATATTTTGGCTCGAAATCTGCACGGGTACTCAAAAATTGAGCGTAGTTTTGCATGAAAATCCCCGTAACCGGAATCATCAAGCTCACCATGAATCCAAGACGAATGATGTCGAGATGCATATTCCACCCTGAGTTATCAACAACACCGTTTGGGGCATACCAATCCATCCATTTCGTCGGCGAGATCGCTTCAACTGCAAAGTTGTGCATTAATACGCCACAAAATACCAAAATAGCAAAAGAGATAATACCGATGAGGGTATTGCTTGAAGAGCCTTTTTTGTTAGCGGATTGATACCAATAATACATCATGTAGCCGATGACTAGCGCATAAATAAAGATAAAGACCCATGCTCCTGAGAGGGTATTCGCCACATACCAGCCTGAATCATAAATGACCTGTGTAAACAGCAGCGGGGCAACCCCCAACACGATGAGAACCGAGACGCTGATCTTTCCCGTCATGATGAGGTGCGGGGTCAATATCTTCCAATACGGGTCACTTTTTTGTTGGGTGCTTCCGTAGATCGAAAGTCCCATAGAACCGAGTGCCAATAATACAAAAGCCGCATGTAGAGCCCATGTCAAGACATAAAGTCCTTGGAATACGACCGGATAAAACGGTACACCGGCAGCATCCTTCATTACGTTTATGAATGTTGCATCCATAATTTTTCTCCTTTATTTGGCTTGCGAGGCAATATAGGCGGCCATCGCATCATACTCTTCATCCGGAAGAGCAATTTTAGGCATGTAGGTGACGGAACCTGTACCGATAACATTTTTCATATAGTCTCTGATTCCCGCTTCACCCATAGGGCCTGCTAGCGGCATAAGCGGTCGATAAAGCCCCTCTTTTTCGAGAGAGTGACAGTTTGAACACGCGATACGAGTGAGCAGTTTCCCCACTTCGAGTTTGTTTTCAGGGGTAATGGTTCGTAGACGTTCCGGTATCCACGGATTAAGTTTGAGAATCCCTTTTTCTGCTAATAACGGTGTTTCATCTTTGATCCCTTTACCAGGGACGTCGCGTCCGATGACTTGGTTACTGTAGACATATTGTCCGGCAACCCATGGTTTACGCATCGTTTCACGAAGCTTTTCACCCGGCCAAACTCCGACGATACCGATGATAAACATCATCGTGATGGCGAGGGTTCGGTTGATCCATTGAGGCCGCATAATCGCGATTGAGAAATAAATCGAGAACAAAATAGCCAAAATGACACGGTTCATAATGATCGAATCTTTTGCCATTCCCAAAAGCGCATGAGCATTTGCAGGGAGGGTATCGATGTACCACATAAAGAAAAATACGGTGACAAATCCCCCGAGCAAACTCACCCAACCCATTTTTTGAGT
>JBFYRD010000137.1:0-3674 GCA_041302405.1 Sulfuricurvum sp. | reverse complement strand
TCTCAACTGTACAAATGCCAGCAGGTATGCCGGTAGCAACAGTTGCCATCGGTAAAGCGGGTGCCATCAACTCAGCGTATTTGGCAATGCAAATCTTGGCGTTGGAAAATGAAGAATTACGGATGAAACTCCAAGAAGACCGAATCACAAAAGCGAAAAAAGTGGAAATGGATTCATTGGAGATTGAAACTATTCTATAATTTTATACGCTCTCCGACGGCGGGACAAGCCCTTCGCCTTTGGTTCCGAACCTATCGAAGTGAGGTTACTCACCTCGATAACGGCTCTCATGCTAACGCTGAGTTTCCTTCGGCAGGAAACCCACGCACAGTAAACCGTGCTCAATGAAATCCACTCAACTTTTAGGCACGCATTTTGCTATAATCGTTTAACAAGATAAAGGTGGTGAAAAATGCAAGGGCATTGGATGAGTATCGATGATTACGCTGAAATGGCTAATATGGATCGAAGTGCCGTAGAAGCATTGATCGTTAGAGGCAAACTCACGACTACCATCGAAGACGGAGAAGTATTTATCGATCCGGGGCATGGAATGGCAGGAATTGTTCCGGCAAGTCTTCAAGAACTCAGTGCTTCACATGCCGATGTAACGATGGGAGCCAGTTTTGTTGAAAAAACAATCGGTACTATCATCAACCTCCATGAAAAAGTCCTTGTAGCCAAAGAAGAGACGATCGAATCGATCAAAAATGAGAATCTTTTTCTCAAAGAGGCCCTCGGCTCTCTTCAAGAACTCTATGACGAAGACCGCCGAACCATCGCCACCCTTACCGAACAACTGAAACTTTCACAACAAGAAGTTGAATTTATGCGCCGTAAATACAAACTTATGTGGGGCAAAGTTATCGACGATCACGCCGCTCAATGACCATCCAAAATGAATGTATTGCCTGCATTGCAGGTCAAAGTAAACGTGTTTGTGAAGCGATTCATGCTGATGAAGCGTTGTCTTCTACGATTGTAACGTATGTTGAGAATGCTCTCAAAAATGCCGATTTCACCCTCTCACCGCCCGTAATCGCTGCCCCTTTATATGAGCAAATGGCAGTTTTAGCCAATACCCGTGATCTCTACGAAAGACAAAAACAACACGCCTCAGAACAAGCGAAAGCTTATCTCCCATTTTTACGAGAGACAATAGAACAAAGCGATGATCCTTTTATTGCAGCTCTCAAAACTGCGGTCGTGGGGAATGTCATCGATCTCGCCGCAGAGGTGAGTTTCGATCTGCATGATGCGATTAACTCTGTTTTTCACACTCCGTTTCACCACGATGATACTCAAGCGTTACGTACGCAACTAGCTCAGGCTAAGTCTGTTCTCTACATCGGAGATAATGCAGGAGAGCATATCTTTGATGCTCTCACGATACAAACACTCCAAAACCTCTATCCTGAAATCGATTTTACCTATATGGTACGGGGAAATCCCATTATCAATGATGTAACACTTGTAGAAGCACGTGAAGCAGGTATCGATCAAATCTGTTCATTAGTCGATAGCGGTGTCCCTACTCCCGGGTTTGTCTACAGCCTCGCATCCGCCCATGCACAGGAACTCTTTGAGAGTGCTGATTTGATTATCGCTAAAGGGATGGGAAATTATGAGTGTATGACCCCCGTGCAGCGTCACAACATCTGCTTTCTGCTCAAAGTAAAATGTTCCGTTGTTGCCAACTCGCTAAATCGTACTATCGGAGATATCGTATGTAAGATGGGATAATTATCCCAAATAAATACGATTTCGCCCCTCTTCTTTTGCACGGTACAAAGCACTGTCTGCACGTCCTACTACATTTTCAATACGATCATTCTGTGTGCTTTCTGCGATACCAAAACTGCATGTCAATACATGAATATGAGGAAAATCATAGTTATTTATAGCATCATGAATTTTAGCAGCAAGATGATGTGCCCCCTCTATCGATGTCTCTGGGCAAATGATCATAAATTCTTCTCCGCCCCATCGGCCGACAATATCGGTGTCACGAATGGAAGTCCGCAAAATTTCGGCAAGGGTAACAAGAGTTTTATCGCCGATTAAATGACCATAGGTGTCATTAATCCGTTTAAAGAAATCAAGATCCAGAATGATCACCGAATAAGATCGTTTGGTCCGCTGATAATTTTGATGACACTCAAGCAGTTTTTCATCCAAACGGATACGATTGGATAACTGTGTCAAAGGATCTGTCGTTGCCATCCGCAAGAGCCGCTTATTGTAAGTACCCATTTCAAATTGACGGTAGATAAAAAACGAGATAATGATAAAGCCAAAAAAAGCGATACGATAGGCCCAAGTAAAATCGATTTTCTCTTCATACGTAATCGCGATGTAGCGGTTAAAAATCTTTTGTCGTTCAGCAATACTGATCGAATCTATCGCCTTGTCAATGATCGATTTTAGTTCAGGATAATCATTACGGATCATCATCCTTACCTCAAAATCAAACTCGGTTGTCCCCGATATTTTTAGATCCATATAATGATCGGCATTCATCAAATACGCAACCACGGGGAGAATATCCACAACGGCATCTACCCGTCCGGCACTCAGCATTTTCAGCCCCTCTCGGGTATCACTGACTTCAACAATCGATATTTTTGGATAGTTCTTTTTGATCGAATCGATCACACTGTATTCACTGCCGATCGCTAATCGTTTTCCTTCTAACGCATCAAGTCCCGGAAGAAAATCGATGCTTTTATCCGTCACAATGACATTTGGAAATGTGGCATAAGGTTTTGAAAAAAGGGAATAAGGTTCTTTATCCGCCGATGCTCCCGTTCCTAACGTAACATCCGCATTTTTTGTTTTGATAGAATGAAGAACTCCATTCCATGTCGATGCTGGGATAAATTGAGTCTGCATACCCGTTCGTTTAGCAATTAAATTCCAAAAATCGACAGCAATCCCCTGAAGATCGGGGTCTTCTTTATCTTTGAAGTTGAACGGTGGCCAGACTGAAGTAGAGGTGTAACGAATGGTCGTGGTGTTTAAAAAAGTCCGTTCTTTAACATCCATAAGAACCGATTGATTTTTTGAATCATCATAAACGAATCCTTTGAAACGATTTTCATTTTGCGGTAATCCCATCACCCGATAAATATCCGATATCCGTCTAAATTTGTCGATTGTTATCGCCCCAAGTGGCTGATTGGCACGATAGGCTAATTCTTTGAGAACCTGTCCTTCATAAATCAAGCTCTCTAAAGATTTGTTTTGCATGTTGTAGCGTTCACGGATAAGCTGCGCTGTTTCAGGAATATTTTGAAATGCGTATTCCCATCCTCTCAAGGTCGCATTGAGAAAAGCGCGAACTCTTTTAGGATTATTTTTTACTTCCTTTTCTGAGGTAAAGAGGATATCGCTGTAAAAATCAAATCCGTATGCCTCAGGATTAATCAGATTTGTCTCGATCCCTTTTTCTTTCAAAACAAACGGTTCATTTGAAATATAGCATGCCATTACATCCGCTTTGCCGTTTACTAGATCATTAAGGTTAAAACTGTGTTGAATAAAGTTAAGTTCATTCATTCGAATGTCTTGTGAATTAAGCATCGCTCGTACGGAAATGGTATCTTGAAAATCCTCGGTCATCATGATCCGTTTTCCGATGAGATCACGAGGTGTTTTTATGTCTAACGATTTTT
>JBFYRD010000134.1:0-5582 GCA_041302405.1 Sulfuricurvum sp. | reverse complement strand
AGCGCGAATCCATCAACTCCGCTGCTGGAGCCAAAAGTGCGCATGGCGTAAATCTCGAAGAGTACGTTGCACTCATTAAAAACAGTGGATTTGCTCCCGTAGAACGAGATAGCTTGTATAATACAATCAAAGCATGGTAAGGAAAAACAATGATTTTAATGATTGATAACTATGACAGTTTTACCTATAACATTGTTCAGTATTGTTTAGAACTCGGCGCTGATTTGAAAATCATCCGTAATGATGAATTGACGGTAGAAGAGATCGAAGCGCTTAATCCCGAAAAAATCATTATTTCTCCTGGTCCTGCAACGCCGGATGATGCAGGGGTAACGCTCGATGTCATTCGATATTTTGCCGATAAAATACCTATCTTGGGGATTTGTTTAGGACATCAAAGTATTGCACAGGCGTTTGGCGGCAATGTAGTACGCGCCAATAGGATGATGCACGGTAAAACTTCAAAAATGATTCGTGCGGGAGAGACCCCGATTTTCAATAAACTTCCGGAAATGTTTACGGCGACTCGCTATCACTCGTTAATTGTGGAACAGGAAAATCTCCCCGATGTGATTGTCCCGACCGCTTACAGCGAAGATGACCATGAGATTATGGCACTAGAGATCAAAGACAAACCGATCTATGGTGTTCAATTTCACCCTGAATCGATTATGAGTGAATTCGGACATGAGATAATCAATAATTTTCTAAAACTATGAGAGAAAAAGCCTTTTTATTTGCGCTATTAGGGATTAATTTTTTAGTCCTTGTTTTGCAGATCAAAGGGCTCTCCATCGGCTATCACGAAGCACAAATTCTTTATGGAGATCTCTCTCCACTACAATTATTAATCTCTTCATCACTTAACATGTTCGGACAGAACGATTACGCACTCAGAATCCCGATGATTCTATTGCATCTTCTTTCTGTCGTTTTATTGTTTGAAATTTCTAAGCATTATGTTCCACGACTCAATGATCGTTTATGGATTGTATTAATTTACATGCTTCTCCCAGGTGTAACCAGTGCAAGTTTGGTAGTTGACAATGCAGGATTGATGATTGCGTCCCTTTTTCTTTTTCTTTATGTGCATTTAAATTATGGTCGCTATGCTTTATTCTTGGCCCCTTTGCTCATTGTGGTCGATCCTTCATTCGCATATCTTTTTTTTGCCCTTACATTTTATGGAATATACAAAAAAGAGTATCTCTACAGCGTAGTAGGTAGCACTTTTTTAGTGGCTTCAATTTACTTTTTTGGTATTCATATCGGTGGATCACCAGAAAGTCGTTTTTTAGATGCTTTAGGGGTTTATGCGGCTATTTTTTCCCCGATAGTTTTTCTTTATCTTTTTTATGTTTTGTATCGTCGTATGATGGCAAAAGATTGGGACTTAATTTGGATGATTTCGATGAGTGCCTTTCTTATATCATTATTACTCTCATTTCGACAAAAAGTAGAAATACAGAGTTTTGCCCCTTTCTTGCTGATAGCACTGCCTCTTGCGGCACAAACATTTTTACATACTTACCGCATTCGATTACGCGAATTTCGCAGACGCTATCAAATCCTTTTTTACAGTGCTTTTGTCCTTTTGATCATCAATGTTTTTGCTGTTTTCTTCAATCATTATTTTTACCATTTTTTAAAAGACCCAAAACGTCATTTTTCATATCCAATGCATATCGTAAAAGAGCTTTCCAGTGTACTGCATGCAGAAAAGATAGGGTGTATTGATGCTAGAGACAAAAAGCTTCAATTGAGATTACGTTTTTACGGAATCACCCACTGTGAAAATTTTCGTTTAGAGGATGTAGCTAGCACAAAGAGTACTAAAGTTACAATAAGTTACATAAATACACCTGTGTATAAAACATATGTTACTAAAGTAAACAAATAATTATCTTCTTGATCATGAAATCTCTTAGATATCAGTCAAATTCCTTATAAGTGATATAATTTTCGTTAAATAGATTTTTGAAGGAGTTGCAATGGCTCAAAAAGCGATTCGTGAATTTGATGCGAAGTCAATTTTGGCAAAGCACTGGAATAAATACTTTCCAAATTTTACATATGCATATGAAACCGTCATGGTCAAAAACGGACCAGAACTTAGAGAAGCTGCAATTGATCATGTGTGGTTAAATGAGAAAAAACTGGTTGCTAAACCGGATATGCTTTTTGGTAAGCGTGGTAAAAACGGACTTGTATTATTCAAGGACCAAAAACCAGGTGATGTATCACTGATAAAAGCAGCTGATTGGATCGATAGCAAAGCGAAAGATAAGCAAGAAGTATTCTTCGCTTTTGACGGTGAGACTCCGACTGGCAACGCTTCGGTTGACTACCTGACTCACTTCATCGTTGAGCCATTCACTCCACATGAGCAAGCTGAAGAGTATTATATCTCTGCTACGGTTGTCGGTGATGATGATGTCCTATACATGTCTGCCGAAGGCGGTATGGAAGTTGAAGAAGGATGGGAAGAGAAAGTAACTGAAGTCTCTTTCAAAATCACTGAAAGTGAAGATGAAATCGCTGCGAAGATCAAAGCAAACATACCGGCTGATGTTGCAGACAAAGACAAGGCGGCATTTGCAGAATTTGCGATCGGTTTCTTCAGAGCGTACCGCGAACTAAACTTCGCTTATCTTGAGATTAACCCATTTGTTATGCAAGGCAACAAGATTGAACTTCTTGACATGGTTGCAAAACTTGACGATACTGCAGGATTCTTGATGGCTAATGCATGGGGTGATGTTGAATACCCTACGTCATTTGGTATGGAAGAAAAATCTCCTGAAGTGCTTGCAATCGAAGATGCAGACTCTAAAACAGGTGCTTCATTGAAACTTACCCTTCTTAAACCAGATGCTCGTATCTGGACGATGGTTGCCGGCGGTGGTGCGTCAGTTGTTTACGCTGATACGATCGCTGACCTTGCAGGTATCGAAGATTTGGCTAACTACGGCGAATACTCTGGCGGTCCAACTACGGGTGAGACAAAGTTTTATGCTGAAACCCTTCTTGACTTGATGACGCGTCAAAAAGATTCGAAAGGTCGCGATAAAATTCTTATCATCGGTGGTGCGATTGCAAACTTTACCGATGTTGCTAAAACATTTACCGGTATCATTCAAGCATTCGAAGAATATCAAGACAAAATGAAAGAAATTGGAATCAAAATCTACGTTCGTCGTGGTGGTCCAAACTATGAAAAAGGTCTTAAAGATATTAAAGAAGCGGCAGACAGAATGGGTCTTTGGATCGATGTGTACGGTCCTGAAACACACGTAACTGACATCGTTCGTATGGCAGTTGAGGCATAAGGAGAAAAGATGGCACAACTATTTACTAAAGACACACAGGCTATTTTTTGGAATAACAACGCGAGCGCTATCCAACGTATGTTAGATTATGATTATACGATCAAGCGCACAAAACCCTCTGTTGCGGGTATCGTTGCACCGACTAGCAGCAATAAATTTGAAAAATTCTTCTGGGGTCCGGATGAAGTGATGATTCCGTTATACAAAAATACAGCGGAAGCGAAAGCGGCTCAGCCGCAAGCGGACGTACTTCTAAACTTTGCATCTTTCCGTACAGCGTATGATGTAACGATGGAAGCTCTTGAAATTGGTGGTTTTGCATCAATTATGATTACGGCAGAAGGGATTCCTGAGCGTCTTGCTCGTGCGATGAACGAAGCTGCGCGCAATAAAAATGTTATTGTTATCGGACCGGCTACGGTTGGCGGTATTTCTCCGGGTGCGTTCAAAATCGCAAACGTCGGTGGAACGATCGAAAACATTGTTAACTCTAAATTGCACCGTGCAGGTTCTTGTGGATTGGTAACACGTTCTGGCGGTTTGTTTAACGAATTGTCAAACATCATTGCTATCAATGCTGACGGTATTGCTGAGGGTGTTGCGATCGGTGGTGACCGTTTCGTTGGTTCGGTATTTATTGACAATCTTCTTCGTATGCAAGATAATCCAGAAGTAAAATATATGATTTTGCTCGGTGAAGTCGGTGGTACAGAAGAGTACAAAGTGATTGAAGCCGTTAAATCTGGAAGAATCACTAAGCCAATCATTGCATGGTGTATCGGTACGATCGCTAAATATTACGATTCAGGTGTTCAGTTCGGTCACGCAGGTGCTTCGGCTAATGCTGCTTCTGAAACTGCTGAAGCAAAAAACAAAGCGATGGCTGATGTTGGTATCTATGTTCCTGCAACATTCAATGATCTTCCGGCAAAAATTGCTGAAGTTTATGGAAAATTGAAAGCTGAAGGTGTTATCAAAGACATCCCAGAACCGGATATGAAAGTTGTTCCAAAAGTACGTCGCAAAAAAGAGTTCATTTGTACTATTTCAGATGATCGCGGAGATGAAGCAACTTATGCTGGTTTCCCTATCTCTTCAGTAGCACTACCAAGTACCGGAAAAGGGATCGGTGACGTTATTTCACTTCTATGGTTCAAAAAACAGTATCCAAAATGGGCTACAGATTTCATTGAAACGGTAATCAAAACAGTTGCTGACCACGGTCCTGCCGTTTCTGGTGCGCACAATGCAAAAGTAACTGCGCGTGCTGGTAAATCAGTTGTTGAATCATTGGTAACAGGACTACTCACTATCGGACCGCGTTTTGGTGGTGCGATTGACGGTGCTGCAGAGCATTTCAAATACGCTGATGACAACAATATGACACCTGCAGAATTCCTAAACCATATGAAAAAATTAGGTATTCCAATTCCAGGTATCGGTCACCGTATCAAATCTCTTAAAAACCCTGACCTTCGTGTTAAAGGTTTGATGGACTATGCGAAAGAGTGCTTCCCTGCAACTCCGCTTCTTGACTATGCAAGAACGGTTGAAGCGCTTACGACATCTAAAAAAGAGAATCTGATTCTTAATGTTGATGGTACTATCGGGATTCTAATGGTAGATATGTGGCGCGCTCTTGGCTACTCTGAAGAAGAGATCAATGAGTTTATCGCATCTGGAACATTGAATGCATTCTTTATTGCTGGTCGTACGATTGGTTTCATCGGTCACGTACTTGACGAAAAACGTCTTGATATGCCAATGTATCGTCACCCAATGGATGACATCCTCTACGACGTTCAAATGGCTGACGAGATCTAAAGCAGTACACTTTTGTGTATTTTCGTCATTCCCGCGAAAGCGGGAATCTATCCCCTTTTCTTTTCTCCTCTTTTTTTTCATAGTTTTGTTATAATCGTTTTTTAATGGATTTTGTTTTTTGAGGTATTTACTATGAAACGTTTAGCTTTTACCATGCTTGAACTTGTTTTTGTTATCATTGTTATCGGTATTTTAGCAGTATTAGCAATGCCTGATTTTAGAGGTAATCCTTTACAAACTGCTGCTGAACAAGTTGTTAGTCATATACGTTATACGCAGCATTTAGCGATGGTGGATTATAATTTTGATCCTACTGATGCTACTTGGTTTCAAGATAAATGTGCTATAGATTTATGTCAACCTGCTTACCTGATATCCACTTTAAATGGCACTATGACTGCAACAGACCCATTAACAACAACCGATATA
>JBFYRD010000130.1:0-3928 GCA_041302405.1 Sulfuricurvum sp. | reverse complement strand
TGTGACCAAGAGAAAATGGAGAGCCGATGGCGAAAATACCTTCACCTACGCTGACGGAGTACGTAGTTTCTAAGATCGCATCTGTATGAAAGTTTGTCGATTGCAAAACAGCAATATCGCTTTTATCATCTTTGCCTACTAGTACTGCAGAGTATTCATTATTATGATAATCAATAATTGAAATTTTTTTAGCATTATTGATTACATGAGTATTTGTAATGATATAAGATTGGTTATTAATGACAAATCCGGAGCCTCCTGAATCGGTTGCCGTTAGTTCTGTTTCATCACCGTTAGATTCATTTTTTTGAACTTTTATTTTGACAACAGAGGGGAGAAGACTTTTTACGTGTTCTGATATGTTAATAAGTCCTTCAGAAGCCGTTGAAAGGGTATAGAGCAATGCAAGTAGAATGTGAATTTTCATCTTCTATATTCAAAATAAAAAGAGATAAATTGAACATCCCATGATTGATGTGAGGGTTAAAGCTCCAAATATCCATTTTCCCATTTTACGATGCTTATGACTGTTTTCCAAAATACCATTCTGATACGATTTGTAAGTTGAAATGATGAGATATATCCATCCTCCAACGGCCATTAGTGCAATAAAAATATGAATGAGAAGAAAGATTAGAAGAAAATCGTATGATAAAGGACTTTCTTTGGCATATTCAACAAATCCACCGGTAAGACGAACACCAATTTCAAAAATAAGTACCATGATGATGGTAATGGCTAAAATGGCAAATTGGCTCTGGTAATGAAGTTTAATATTGCCTCGAATGGCTTGGTAAATGGAAAACCCTAATAAAAAAGGGAGAATTGCAAAATAGAGAGTAACAATATCCATATACATTAAAGCTTTAGTGCCTAAAAATCCTGGTTCAAAAAACATAAATATCCTAATAATATAAATGTGACATTATAGCGAGTGTTTTGAGATTAGGAGAAAGAAGTAGGAATGATATGACAGCATAGCGCTGTCATAAATCAATTAACGCTCTTCGTAAGATGCGCCAGCGATCACTTTACGTGATACAGTGTATGGAATCAACGCAGCTGCGCGTGATTGTTTGATCGCGATTGTAACCATATCTTGGTGACGTTTACAGTTACCTGTAAGACGACGAGGCATGATTTTGAAACGCTCAGAGAGTGAATATTTCAATGACTGTACATCTTTGTAGTCAATGAAATCAACTTTTTGCTCGCAGTATTTGCAATAACGTTTTTTGTATTTTCTTTTTTCTGACATGGTTCTATCCTTGTGCTTATTCTAAAACGGAATTTCGTCTTCGTTTATATCAATCTCTGGGAGATTGTTTTCCGGCATTCTTGCCGGTGCGGGTTTAGAATACGACGGAGGAGGAGTGTAAGCTGCTTTAGGTGCAGGTGCATCATAGCCGCTATTTCCAGCATCGCTGTATTCGTTATAACCGCCCTGAGAACCACCCTCGCTACGTGAATCGAGCATTTGCATCGTTTCGACGATAACAGAGTGTTTAGAACGCTTTTGGCCATTTGTTTGGTCAACCCATTGGTCAAATTTCAATCGCCCTTCGACGAGGATTTTAGAACCCTTACGGAGGTATTGGTTGGCTACCTCACCAGAACGTCCGAAAAAAGTGATATCGACAAAACATGTCTCTTCCTTTTTCTCGCCATTCACTGTGAATTTTCGACTTGTAGCAATAGCGGTATTGGCAATTGCCGATCCGCCCTGTGCATACTTGAGCTCAATATCACGAGTGAGATTTCCAACCAAAATAATTTTATTAAACATAGGTTTTCCTTTAAAAGGCTTAAGAAGCTACTTCTTCTTTTTTCTCAGCAACAGCAGCAGTTGGAGCAGGTTTCTTGGTTTTTTCAACCATACCGTTCCAAGCTGCAATTTCACGTTTTGAATCGTATTTCATTGTTACGAAACGCAAAATTTCCTCGTTGATACGGAAACGACGTTCAATTTCAGCAATCGCAGCAGGTGCAGATTTGTAATACATAACGTAAAAATAACCACGAGCGTTTTTCTCGATCGGGTAAGCTAGTTTTTTCATTCCCATTGCGTCGCGAGCAACGATCTCACCGCCGTTTGCAGTGATCACTTCTTCAACGAGAGCGATGGTGTTTTTAATCTCTTCTTCTGTAAGAGTAGGTTTTACGATTACTAAGTTTTCGTAATGTCTCATAGCGTATGTCTCCTTATGGTGTTCGCCCCTTATGGTTGTTATACAGCACGACAGTCGTGTTGCAAAGAGCAAGGAACGCGCGGATTATACTAAAAATCCGCTTAATTTAAGTTTTGGTTATAGAATAGATTGGAGTTTGAGTAGGGCGGATAGGAGGAGTGATTCTTGATCCGGTGAGCCGGTTGATTTCATTTTTAACTCGGTATCGAGGAGGAGATTGATCCCCCGTTTGTACCCCTCTGGTGAGATTTTAATCGAGAGGGCGGCACGCTCTTTTTCGACAAATCCCGGAAGTTTGTACCCCAGCACGAGGGCTGAATCGGCTACTCCGTGAATTTTGATAGAGCTGTTGAAAAGATAAAGCTGTGTCAAAAATCCGCTTATGGCGGTGAGGAGCTGGATCTCGTTTTCTCCCGATTCGAGGAGGTGGCGTAGCGAGGGAAGGAACTCTTTTTTCTCAATGACGCGGGCAATGAAATGATCAAGCTTGATTTCGCTGAGACCAAAGACATGCTCATCGATCTCTTTCATCCCTATCGGCTTGCCCAAAATAGAAAGTTTGGAAAGTTCGTTACAGGCGAGGGCGAGGTCATTATTGTGGATATCAAGGAGGTGTAATGCCGCTTGGTTATCGAGCTGAACCCCTGAGCTTTGCGCTTCTTGCATCACGATAGCGCGTGCTTCGGCCGCATATGGGTGGAAGAAACGAACCGATCCTGTATGGGAACCTTTGAACGCGGTATCGGCTCCTTTGACATCGTCGCCGTAGTAGCAGTAGATGAAAGTATTGTCACTATTTTTCCCGACGAGCTCGACAAGGGTATCGAGTTCGGCTTTGGGGAGTTTTTTCTCATGTTTGACGATGAGGAGGTTTTGATCGCCGAAGAGGGAGCCCTGAGAGAGGTGGGCTTTGGCAGTGTTGAAATCGTACTCGTCATGATAGAGACTCAGTACCGATGCCCCCTCGATTTGGGAGAGTCCGTGTGCATAGCGGTCAATGAGAAAGTGGCTCTCACCGAAGAGTGCCATGGCACGCGGGGCACTGTTATTTTGGAGATGGCGGTCTAGCTCTTGTCTATTCATCCGTTTCCTTTTCGATGCGGCTCACGAATGAGGCGGTGATTTTCGCGGTGGCGAGGTTGGCGGTTTCGATTTTGACGATGATGTCATCGAAGAGCATCAGACCAAATTGTGAGGAAATCTGTACTTTTGCCCCTGTGATGGTGTCGTGAATCTCAGCGATGAACGGCTCTTCGGCGCGCATGATGCGGGCTTTGAACTCTTGACCGATAACGGTGGCTGCCCAACGGGCGAATTTACGCTCTTGGAATCGGATTTCGATGTCGCTCGCTTCACGCTCTTTTTCACTGATGGAGGTACAAAGGGATTCGATGTTGCGCAATACGTACGATCCCTCTTCGGTATCTCCTGCCGCAATCGCTTTGAGGAGGCGGTGGACGATTAGATCGCTGTAACGGCGGATCGGAGAGGTGAAGTGGGTATAGCGATCAAATCCTAACCCGAAATGTCCCATGTTGTAGGGTGCGTAGCGTGCCTGCATCTGAGCGCGAATGATGAGGGTATCGACCTCGCTGATGAGATCGCGTCGCTCCGCTTCGGCTTGGATTGCTATGATGGTCTCTTTGATCGAGCCTTGGGACTCGACGAAAATACCGATACTCGCCAACTCGGTGTAGAGGCTTTGGAGTTTCATCGGGCTAGGGGATTCGTGGATGCGA
>JBFYRD010000129.1:0-8684 GCA_041302405.1 Sulfuricurvum sp. | reverse complement strand
GCTCCCATAATTCCGTATGGAACGGCGAGCATAATGGAGATGGGGAGGCTCCATCGCTCATACAGCGCGGCTAAAATAAGGTAGACCATCACGAGAGCAAAGGCGATGATAAAGAGAGCTTTGGAGCCGACCAGTTTCTCTTGGAGATACAATCCGTCCCAATCGTAGTTTGCTGTAACCGGCAAGCTAGTGTCTCCCACTTTTTCGATGGTTTTTATAATATCTCCGGAACTGTATCCAGGAGCAGGGGAACCCATGATCGTCGTACTCAAAACACCGTTAAAGTGTTCAATAGAAGAAGGGGCACTTCCCATCTTGACGGTAACGACGCTTGAGAGCGGTACCAGTTGACCTGCAGATGAACGAACCCATGCACGTCCTATATCGTCGGGAGTAGAGCGATAAGGGGCATCCGATTGTATCTGCACCCAATAGGTTTTACCTTTTTTATCAAATTGATTGACATACATCGTTCCGATAGTTGCTTGAAGTGTTTGGTACACATCACTGATCGAAAGCCCCATCATTTTAGCTTTTTCACGATCTACTTCGACCGTTAAGGTTGGATTGTTGATATTCATGGTGCTGAACGGGTTTTTAATGCTTGGTTCATTTTTTAACTCGCCGATAAAGGCATTGGTTGTTTGAGCATGCTGTATATAGTTATTGTCTCCCGGCTGTAAGAGTTTGAGACTGAACATATCGGATGCCCCCATACCGCGAATCGGAGGAGGAGGCATCGCAAATACTTTTGCTTCTTTGATACTGCCGAGTTTTGGCCCTAAGGATTCGAGGATACCAAATACGCCTAACTCTTTGGTTGGACGATCATCCCATGATTTAAGACGGGTAAAGACGACGGCAGAGTTCGGCTCTTGGGAAAATGTCAAGACGTTAAGTCCTGTAATTGCCGTATATTTTGCAACCCCTTCTTGGGTGCTTAATATTTTTTCCACCTCTTTAACGACTTCAAGGGTTCGGTTGGCAGTAGAGCCTTCGGGGAGATTAATACTGGTGATAAAATATCCCTGATCTTCCATGGGTAAGAAAGCACTAGGGAGTGTTTTGTGGAAAAAAGCGATAAATCCGTATGTGGTGAGATAAATTATCAAAAAGATAAGTGAACGGCGTATCATATAAGCAGAGCGACGGACGTATCCTTCGGTCATTTTAGCGAAAACTCGGTTGAACCAACGGAAGAATGCGGCAGGCTCTTGAGTGTGTTTTTTGAGGATCAAAGCGCCGATAGCTGGAGCAAAAGTAAGGGCCATAAAGCCGGAAAAAACAACAGAAATGGCAATGGTAGCGGCAAATTGCTTATACAGCTGCCCAGTCATCCCCCCCATAAAGGTGGCAGGGATGAAAACAGCACACATGACCAGCACGATTGCGACAACGGGACCTGAAATTTGGGTCATCGCTTTGATGGCGGCTTCTCGCGGAGAGAGCTTTTCACTTTGCAATATCCTCTCCATATTCTCAACAACGACAATCGCATCATCGACAACGATTCCGATGGCAAGAACGAGACCAAAAAGGGTGAGGGTATTGATCGAATATCCTAAAAGGTACATTCCGATAAAAGCACCGGTGAGGGAGATCGGAATCGAGAGGATTGGGATCATCGCGGCACGGGTACTTTGTAAAAAGAGATAAATAACCAAACTAACAAGGATAATCGCCTCTATGAGAGTTGATACAACCTCTTCAATAGAGATTTTAACGAAATCAGTTGTATCGTAAGGGATGTCGTATTTAAGTCCTTTCGGAAATTTCTGGGAGAGTTTCTCCATTTTTTCAGCAACGGCGACAGATGTTTCCAAAGCATTGGCGTTTGTATCGGCAAAAATACCGATCATGGCTGCAGGTTTGCCGTTGACTCGTCCGAAAAATTCGTAGTTTTGACTTCCGAGTTCAACCCGTGCAACATCTTTTAGACGAATCATAGAACCGTCAGGTTTAGCTCGAACGATGATGTTTTGGAACTCTTCGGCTGTTGAAAAACGTCCTTTAGAAGTAAGTTGCATCGTCCACATCTGTGAATCATCGGTAGGAGCTTGTCCTAAACGACCGGGAGAGACTTGTAAATTTTGGTCTTTGATTGCTGCTGCAACTTCAGTTGAACTCACTCCCAGAGAAGCCATCTTATCAGGATTGAGCCAGATACGCATCGCATAATCACGCTGACCGAAAATTTGTGCGCGCCCCGCACCCCGGATCTTTTTTACTTCATCGAGAAGGTTGGAAGAGATATAGTTACTGATTCCCGTCGCGTCATAGCTTCCATCAGGAGAGGTGATTGCGACGATAAGAAGGATATCTGAGGTTTTTTTCTCGACGGTTACCCCAAGATCTCGGGTTGTTTGAGGTAGCTGAGACAAAACAGAGTTGATACGATTTTGAACTTCGACGGCCGCCATGTCTTGATTGACACCAATATTAAAGGTACAGGTAATTGAACCGCTTCCTGGCAAAGCGGCAGCTTTTGATGACATATACATCAATCCATCGGCCCCCGCAATTTGCGATTCGAGAGGGGTAAGAATATTATTAGCAATCGTTTCGGCATCGGCCCCCGGATATTTGGCGGTAACAACAACGGTCGGAGGGGTGAGGTTAGGTAACTGTGAAATCGGGAGAGATTTAATCGCCGCAAATCCCAGCAGCATAATGATAATACCGATAACGGCGGAGAGAACCGGCCGATTAATAAAAAATTTACTAAACATTATTTTGTACCGTCTGGAATGACTTGAGCACCGGGTCTAAGTTTAGGAAGGCCATCGGCAGCGATTTTATCCCCTTTAGTGATACCGCTTTCGATGAGGATATTTTCATCCACCCATTCTCCAGTTATAACAGGGCGAGGAGAGACGGTATTGTTAGCTTCAACGACGTAAACGAATTTCCCTTTGTCTCCGGTCATAACCGTTTTTTGAGGGACATACAGAGCATTGCTCCACTCCATCCCTTTTACTTTTACCCGTACAAACTGCCCCGGAAGAAGCTTATGATCGCTGTTATCGATAAGTGCACGATAAGTAATGTTGCCTGTGGTTGAATCGATAAAAGGTGCGATGAAATCGATTGAACCATTACGCTCTAAAGTTGATCCGTCGCTAAGAATGAGTTCAATGGTATATTTTCCGTTCTTAGGAGTGATGAGCTTTCCTGAAGTGATGGCATTTTGGCGGGCAAGTTTTTGATTTTCACTAAAAGTAAAGTTGACATAAATTGGATCGCTTTGATACATAGTTGTGAGTAATCCGGAAGCTCCGGCAACAACATAAGTGCCCACATCTACTTTCGAACGGTCAACAAAACCACTGAGGGGCGCTTTGATGGTGGTATAGCTGAGGTTGAGTTTAGCTTGTTCTAACACTGCTTTCGCCCCTGCTAAGGCTGCGGCGGTGTTGCGCTCGTTTGCATTTGCGGTGTCGAGGTCTTGTGCACTTGCGGCATTGGCGGAAGCAAGCGGTTTGATACGGTTTAAGACTGCTTTGGCATTGGTATGGGTTGCGCTAGCCAAATCGTATGCGGCTTGGGCGCTAGAGAGGGAATTTTTCAAATCGCTCGGATCAATACTAAAAAGGGTAGAGCCTTTTTCTACACGATTCCCTTCTGTGTAGGCACGTTTTTGCAAATATCCGCTGACACGTGCGTAGATTTGTACTGTGTTATAGGCTTGTGTTTGTCCCGTCGCTTCTAACACGGCAGGGAAATTACCGAGTTTTACTTGTGTTGTTGTAATAGGAACGGGTCCTTCAGGAGGCTTATTCATCCCTGCGGCTTTTGGACGTTCGCATCCGCTGATAGCAATAATCAGGGCACTTGATAAGGCAATAGTGGTTAGACGGTTCATAGAATTTCCTTTTGTGGGGTGTGGAGGTTGAGACACATTTGTTTTAAAACACGCAGCGTGATGGCAAGCTCTTCAGGACTAAATCCTTGGTGTAAAGTTTCATTAGCTTGGGCTAAAACTTCCATGGTCGGTTGTTCAAGGGCAATCCCCTGAGGTGTGAGGGTGACAAGATTGCACCGTTTGTCGCTTTTATCGGTAACACGTTCAATAAGAGCACGTTTTTCTAACCCTGCAATGAGACGGGTAACAGAAGTTTTATCTTTTCCGACGAAATCGGCGATGTTTTGCTGGGTAGAGCGTTTCTCTTTCCATAAAACGACCATGACTTTAAATTGTTCAATCGTCATATCGATTCCGTTGAGGGAGAGCTGACGGGTGAGATAAGAACGGGCGGCATGGGCCGCATGATTGGTTAAACACCCCAGTGATTCATCGACCGGACATTCACATCGATTCATGAAATTCTCCTAAATAGTTGACTATGCAACTAATTGATCGAATTCTAGTTTAAATCACACACCAAAGTCAAGCTTGATTTGTTAATAATGTTAATAGTTAAGGAGGATATGTGCGCTATAATCCGCCGATTTTTTACAAAAAGGCTTTACATAATATGATTCGATGGTTTTTAATGGTTGCAGTTTTAGTAGGTTCTTCGTGGGGTGCGGTAACTCCTAAAAAAATTCCAGTGTTGTGTTATCACCGTTTCGGTGTCGAAGTGGCTGACTCGATGACGATTAAAAATTCCGCATTTGCAGAGCAGATGGCGTGGCTTAAAACAAACGGTTATACGGTGATTCCACTTGATAACGCAATACAGTATATGGAAGGGAAAATCAAATCAATCCCTCCAAAATCGGTTGTTATTACGGTCGATGATGGGCATAAAAGCGTTTACAGTGATATGGCTCCGATGGTGAAAAAATACAAAATTCCTATTACTCTTTTTATCTATCCGAGTGCAATCTCAAATGCTAAATATGCGATGAATTGGGAACAGCTCCGTGAACTCGAAACGACGAAACTGTTTCGTGTCGAGTCTCACACCTACTGGCATCCGAATTTTAAAAAAGAGAAGAAAACACTCTCTGCGGAGGAATATGCT
Source organism: Sulfuricurvum sp. (assembly GCA_041302405.1). Lineage (GTDB taxonomy): Bacteria > Campylobacterota > Campylobacteria > Campylobacterales > Sulfurimonadaceae > Sulfuricurvum. The sequence continues at coordinate 3,717 of JBFYRD010000129.1, read as the reverse complement.
AAATCGGTCGATAAACAGCTAAGAGGCTCAAAGAAAAAACTCGAAGAGCGGATGGGGCATGAGGTAAAATACCTCGCATGGGTATTTGGCATTTATGATAATAAGCTCCTTGTAGATGCAAAGAAGGCGGGATACTCGGCGGCATTTACAATCGATCGAAAGCATGCCTCTTCAGCGGACAACGTGATGGCATTAGGGCGTTATATGGTGGTGAGCAAACACACGATCAAAGATTTTGAGAGAATGGTCAATGGGGTAGAAAATCAAAGCCGATAATAGAGATAATTCATAAAAATTAGAATAAAACTAAATAATGAATAGAAATTCAAAAAAAATACTCATTTAAGCTTTTATTATAATTTTAAGGTGTAAAAATATAAGAGAAAGTGTTGATGGGATACATTTTAGGACATCAATATTTGATTAAAATCAGGAGCTGACAATGAACAAATGGTTACTAGCGATAGTTTTGGTGTCGATGAGTGTCGCTACGTTAAACGCTAACGATGTTTTTAAGGCAAAACAAGCAAATATGAAAGCGAAAATGGCGGATAAACAATCTCAGGCAAAAAGCAAAGAGGCTTTGAAGTTTTTTAAGCAAAAAAGTGAATGTATCGATTCGGCTAAAAACGAAGAAGATTTAAAATCATGCAGAACAAAATTTCCACCACAAGTAGGTGACGATTTAGTCGCGAAACAATAAAAGCAAAACCGCCTTGTGCGGTTTCCACTTGTTTTTACAAAGGATATGTATGTTTGAAAATGCTGGTGTTGCAAAAAAAATAGGTTTTTTAGTTGGCCTAACGTTAGTTTCGTTAATGCTGATCTCCATCGTCAATCTTTATTATTTGAATTCTATCAAAAAGAATGCATTGCATACGGAAGATAATGTATTGCTTTTGAAAGAACAAACGATAAAGCTATTAGAGATTTCTCGAAATATCCAATTAAATATTTTTGTTGCAAAAGCAGAAGGATTTTCATCAATTGTTGCCAAAAAAAGTATTTTTACCAATGAAGAATACAAAGCGCACAAACAAAAAGTATTAGATTCATGTCAAGAACTCAATGCCTTTATTGTTAAATACAAAAAAAACGATAAAGAGCTCAATGCACTTAGTCAAACAATTAATCAAAAAGCGATCGCTTATCTGGCAACCATTGAAATGTTTCAATCGGATTTAGATGATGATTACGACTATACGATCTCCACACTTGATACACATGTAAAAGCGAAAGAAAATGCTTTGATTGAAAGTACGAACCAAATCGTAGAGAGGGTCAATAACAAATTCTACACTACTTTCGAAGAGATGGAAAAGAGTTCGTTAACGACTAATGCCGATGCGAAAGCATTAAATAATGTTGTCATGTCGTTGATTGTTCTCTCTGTTTTATTGATTGCGACGTTTGCTTTTTATTTGGTAAAAAATATCCATTTTTCTTTAACAACGGTTCAAAATGGGTTGATCTCTTTCTTTACATTTTTGAATCGCGAAACTCAGCATGCCAAGCTTATTCCCCTTAATACCGAAGATGAATTTGGTCAAATGGCAAAAGTCATCAATCAAAATATACAGAACGTTCAGGCAGGGATTGAAGCCGATACTATGTTGATAGATGATGGAAGTACGGTTATTCATCGGGTAAAAAATGGTTGGTATTCTCAACATATTGAAGCATCGACGTCAAACCCCTCTTTGGAAGAGTTGAAACAAGGTGTCAATGAGATGATCAAAGCCACAAAACAACACTTTATCGATATGAATACTATTTTAGAAGAGTACACCCGTAATAATTATACGAATGAACTTCAAATTGCATCGATCGAGAAAGGTGGAGTGTTTGAAAAATTGATAAATGGGGTTAATGCACTCAGAAATTCGATAACGGGAATATTGGTTTCCAATAAGTCGAATGGATTGAAATTGAGTGAAAGTGCCGATAGACTCTTTGATAATGTCAATAAACTCAATAATAGTGCTATCGCGTCAGCTAATTCTCTTCGACAAACTTCTGAATCGATGGAATTGATGAGCGATGCAATTCGTGATACGTCTGAAAAAGCCAAAGAGGTGATACTGCAATCAACGGAAATTAAATCGGTCATAAACATCATTAGCGATATCGCCGATCAAACCAATTTGCTTGCATTGAACGCCGCGATTGAGGCTGCTCGGGCGGGAGAGCATGGTAGAGGTTTTGCTGTTGTCGCAGATGAAGTGAGAAAGTTGGCAGAGAGAACCCAAAAAAGTTTAAGTGAAATCAATGCAAGTATTAATGTACTCACGCAGTCGATACAGGATATTGGAGAAGCGATTTTAAATCAGAGTGAAAATGTTTCAGAAATTAATGAAACAATATCAATCGTAAATCATTCCGTACAAGAAAATACACTCATTGTGAGTGAAGCACATCATATCTCTGAACAAATCAACAGCATTGCGAAATTAATTGTACAAGATGCTGATAACAAGATTTTTATTGGAAAGTAAAGTGGTGAAAACGAAACCGAATGGAGGAAAATTACAGTCTTTGAACGCTATAATATAGGATATTAATTCCATTACAAAGATTGTCCTTTGCATTTTGAACCGTACCCATTTGAAAAATTGACCGCACTTTTGGCGGATCTTACTCCAAGTCCTGAGTATTCACCGATCGTTTTGACGATCGGTGAACCGCAGTTCGAGACTCCTGCTTTTATCCAAAAGTCTCTTGCCAAACACTCCGAAGAGCTTCGTCGTTATCCGAAAACAGCAGGGGAGAGTTATCTAAATGACGCGATGAGAGGGTTCATTGAGAGCCGTTTCGAGGTGAAACTAAAAGCTAATGAGTTGGTGAGTTCGTTCGGGACGCGGGAAGTGCTCTTTAATTTTCCTCAGTACTATCTGTTTGATAAAAAAGAGCCGGTCATGGCGTACACCAATCCGTTTTATCAGATTTATGAGGGTGCGGCGATCGCGTCGCGTGCACGGGTGATCCATCTGAACCTCACCGAGCAAAACGGTTTCAAACCCCTCATCAACGAATCAGAACTCGCTGAATGTGATTTAGTCATCTTGAACTTCCCGAACAACCCGACAGCATCTGTGTTGAGCCTAGAAGAGTTGGGTCAATGGGTGAAACTTGCCCTAAAATACGATTTCTGCCTCATCAACGACGAGTGCTACAGCGAGATTTATACCGATCAAAAAGTGCCGTCGCTTCTCGAAGCATCGGTATATGTCGGGAATACGTCGTTTAAAAATGTCCTTGTTATCAACTCGATTTCTAAACGCTCTTCCGCACCGGGGCTGCGCAGCGGATTTATCGCGGGGGACGCTGAGATTTTAAAAGGGTACGCGCAGTATCGTACCTACGTTGGATGCGCTTCTCCGCTTCCATTGCAAGCGGCAGCAGCGATGGCATGGTCAGATGAGGAACATGTGGCGCAAGCACGCGCGGTGTATGCCGAGAATTTCAAAGCGGCGCAGGAGATTTTAGGGATTACAACCTCCGATGCGACCTTTTACATTTGGCTCAAAGTAGACAATGCACTTGAATTTACCCAAAGATTGTACCGTGACTATAACGTGAAAGTATTGCCGGGGGAATTTTTGGCACGCACCGATGCGCACGGTGAAAATCCAGGTATCGGCTATATCCGTATCGCCCTCGTCGAAGAGACGGTGCGAACCATCGAAGCACTTAACCGCCTAAAGGAGGCACTATCAT